>JAHFTG010000030.1 GCA_023269455.1 Opitutaceae bacterium
TTTGACGGCGGCGAGGAGGGCGGCGACCTTGTTGGTCTGCTCCCAAGGGAGGCCGGACTTTCCGAAGTGGCCGTAGTTCGTCGTCTCGCGGTAGATCGGGCGGAGGAGGTCGAGCTGCTTGACGATGTCGGCGGGCTTGAAGCTGAAAACCTTCTGGATGGCGGCGGTGATCTTCTCGTCGGAGATGATGCCGGTGCCAAAGGTGTTCACGTAAACGCTCACGGGATTCGGGTGGCCGATCGCGTAGGCGAACTGCACCTCGACCTGCTTGGCGAGCTTGGCGGCGACGATGTTCTTGGCGACCCAGCGGCCCATGTAGGCGGCGGAACGGTCAACCTTGGACGGGTCCTTGCCGGAGAATGCGCCGCCACCGTGACGGCCCCAGCCACCGTAGGAATCGACGATGATCTTGCGACCGGTGAGGCCCGAGTCGCCCTGAGGTCCGCCGATGACGAACTTGCCGGTGGGGTTGATGAGGAACTCGGTGTTCTTCGTGAGCAGCTTGGCGGGGAGAACCTTCTTGATGACGTTCTCGATGAGGAACGCCTCGATCTCGGCGTGCGCGACGTCGGCGGTGTGCTGGGTGGAGATGACGACGTTGACGATCTCGGTGGCGACGCCGTCCACGTAGCGGACGGAGACCTGCGACTTCGCGTCTGGGCGGAGCCATTTCACTTTGCCGCTCTTGCGGATCTTGGTGAGTTCGCGGCCGAGACGGTGGGCAAAAATCACCGGCGCGGGCATCAGTTCTTCGGTCTCATCGGCGGCGAAGCCGAACATGAGTCCCTGGTCGCCGGCGCCCTGCTCGGCGGTCTTCTTGCCGGCGGCTTTCTTGGCGTCCACGCCCTGCGCGATGTCGGCGGACTGGGCGGTCAGGTAGTTGTTGATGAAAACGGTGTCGGCGTGAAACACGTCGTCGTCGTTGGTGTAGCCGATGTGGCGGATGGCGTCGCGGATGACCTTGTCGATGTTGATGGCCTCGCCGATGGGCTTGGTCTTGCCGGTCTTTTTGTCCTGAAGCTTGGGGATGGTGATCTCGCCGCCGACGACGACCATGTTGGACTTCACAAACGTCTCGCAGGCGACGCGGGAGGTTTTGTCGATCGCGAGACAGGCATCGAGGATGCTGTCGGAAATGAGGTCGGCAACCTTGTCAGGATGCCCTTCGCCCACGGACTCGGAGGAGAAAACAAATGTGTTGGCCATAAGAGTAGGCGGCAAACGAAGCATCGCCCTCACCTCCCTGCAAGTCCTATATCAACATATGCGCATGCCATGATACGTATTTTACACATACCAATGTCCGCTCGCCGCAGAGCCCCTCATTGCTCGGAGCTTGCCGATATTTGAGGCCACCCATTGAATCGTCGAACGATGCCCCTCGTTGTCAAAGAATCTGATCTGATTGATTTTAAAGGGAGTAAAATCCTGCTTGTGGACGATGATCGCCTGAATTTGAAGATTTTGTGTGGTATGCTGAAAGACGGAGGCTTCGAGCTTGCCGAAGCAGACTCAGCCGAAGCCGCGCTTGTCCTTTACGACAAATTTAAGCCCGATCTCGTGCTGTTGGACGTGCTGTTGCCCGGCATGAGCGGATTCGAAGCCTGCCGTGAATTGCGCAAGCGCCACGGCGCCCAGACGGCGCCGGTGATCTTCATCACCGCGAAGCAGGAAGCGGAATCCGTCGTGGAGGGATTCAACGTCGGCGGCGTTGACTACATCATGAAGCCCTTTCGGCAAAAGGAAGTCGTCGCCCGCATCGGCACCCATCTCGAAATCCGCCTGCTCTCCGAAAAACAGCGCACGCTCGTGGAGCAACTCAGCCGCGCCAACGCCGCGAAAAACAAGTTCCTCGGCATGGCCGCGCACGACCTGCGCAACCCTCTCGCCTCGATCCGCGGCCTCTCGGAATTCCTCCGCGATGGCACCGTCGGCGAGCTCACGCCCGATCAGCTCGAACTCATCAACCTCATCCACCAGGCCAGCCAGAACATGGTCGAGCTCGTCAACGATCTGCTCGACGTCGCCACCATCGAGTCGGGAGAACTCCGCCTCGCGTTGACACCCGTTCCACTGATGGAGTTGATCGAAAAATCCGTGATGCTTAACGCCATGGAAGCCGTCCGCAAAAAGACCCGCATCCTCTTCACCGAGTGCGCCCATGCGCCCGTGCTCGCCCTCGACGCCGCGAAGATCCGCCAAGTCATCGACAATCTGCTGAGCAACGCCGTCAAATATTCCCCGCCCGGCTCGATCGTGCGCGTGTCGTTGCAACCGACGCCGGACGGCGGTCACGCCATCGCCGTGCGCGACGAAGGCCCGGGCATTCCCGAAGGCGAACGAGACAGACTCTTCAAAGACTTCGGCCGCCTCTCCGTCCTCCCGACCGGCGGCGAAAAAAGCACCGGCCTAGGACTCGCCATCTGCCGCAAAATCATCGATGCTCATCATGGGACGATCACTGCGGATAACTTGCCGGCCCGCGGTTGTGAATTTCTCGTCACGCTTCCCAAAAACTGACCATGCCCCTCAACGGAAAAGCCCTCATCATCGACGACGAGCCCCACGTCCGGAAATACATCAGCCTCGTCCTTCGCTCGCTCGGCATCACCACCATCGTCGAGGCCGCCAACGGCGTGGAAGGCTTCGCCGCCTATCAACGGGAAAAACCAGACCTCGTCCTGCTCGACGTGAACATGCCCATCCAGGACGGCCTCGAAACCCTGAAGCAAATCCGCGCCTTCGATCCCGAGGCCGTCGTGATCATGCTCACCTCGCTCACCACCCGCCAAACTGTCGAAGAGGCCGCCGATCAGGGCGCCCTGCATTACATCCGCAAAGATACGCCCCGCGACGAACTGGTCGTCCTGCTGAAACAGCTCCTCTCGGAAACCCCCGACGACGAAGAGTCCGCCTAAACCCTTTTCCCATGAGCACACGTCCCTCGCCCGAGGCAGATCCCAAGCCGCCCGCTGCGCCCCCCGTGATGACCGAGATCCGTTACTCCCTGCCCGACATCCTCGCCGAATTGCAGCTCGAACGCAGCGCAAGTTCATTCTCCCAAGAAAAACTCCATCAGGTCGAAATCGGAAAACTGTTCCAAACCCGAAAAAAGCGCCGTGTCAAAAATCCTTAACACTCCCTTTGGCGACCTCATTCGGAAGACCAGCCATTTCGATTCCGAAAGCGAACTGGCCGCGCTTGAACGCGAACACGGCGGCGGCCTCGCCCTGCTCAAGGCGGTCATCGAAACCAAGCTAGCCTTAAAGGATGACGCCTGCCGGCTTTACGCCGACACCCTGGGCCTGGCCTACGTCGATCCGTTTGCTTCCCTCATCACCGACGAAGCGATCGCCGCCATCCCCGTCGAGGTCGCCAAGAAGGTCGTCATGATCGGACTCTACATCCTCGACGGCGTCCTCACCGCCGCCACGTCGAAGCCGGAAGACGCCGCGTTGGTAAAACGCGTCAGCCAGATCATCCAGATTCCCATCAGTCCCGTCTTCGCCCTCCCCCGCGACATCGAAGACGCCATCCTCATCCAGTATTCCAACGAGAAAAACCTCGGGGAAAGCCTCAACGAACTCGGTCGCTCCAGCCTCTTCGACAACCCCGACCTCGCCACCGACAAGCTCTCCGCCCTGGCCGATTCCGAGTCGCTCGTCCACATCCTCGACGACATCATCTACTACGGCATCCGTGAACGCGCGACCGACATCCACATCGAGGCCCAGGAAAGCCAGTCCCGCGTCCGCTTCCGCATCGACGGCCAGCTCCGCGAAGTCCTCACCTACTCCCGCAAGCTCCACCGCGCCCTCATCTCGCGCATCAAGATCGTCTGCAATCTCAACATTGCAGAATCACGTTTCCCCCAGGACGGACGCTTCTCCATGCCCGTCGGCACATCGAACGCCAACTTCCGCGTCTCCACGATCCCCTCCCAGTATGGCGAGAAAGTCGTCATCCGCATCCTCGCGATGACCGGCAAGAAATCGATGGTCACCCTCGAAAAGATGATGATGTCGCAGACGATCCTGACGCCCTTCCGCCGGCTCATCCAGAACCCGAGCGGCATCATCTTCGTCACCGGCCCCACCGGCTCCGGCAAGACCACCACGCTCTACTCCGCCCTTCACGAGATCAACACGCCCGACACCAACATCTCGACCATCGAAGACCCCATCGAAATCCAGCTCTCCGGCGTGACCCAGACACAGGTCAACAACCACATCGACCTCAAGTTCTCCACCGTGCTGCGCGCCCTGCTGCGCCAGGACCCCGACGTCATCCTCGTCGGCGAAATCCGCGACTTGGAAACCGCCAAGATCGCCTCCGAGGCCGCCCTCACCGGCCACATCGTTTTCGCCACGCTCCACACCAACAGCGCCGCCCAGGCCATCGTGCGCCTCATCGAAATCGGCGTGGAGCCCTACATGGTCGCGCCCTCGATCATCGGCGTGCTCGCCCAGCGCCTCGCCGCCCGCATCTGCGAAAACTGCAAGGAGCCCTACTACCCCACCCGCGACGTCCTAAAAAAATACTTCCAAGAAGAAGGCCTCACCGACGTGCCTTTTTTCCGCGGACGCGGCTGCACCGCCTGCCGCGGCACGGGCTACAAAGGCCGCGTCGCCTTCCACGAACTCGTGCTCATCACCGAGGAAATCCGCACGCTTATCACCAACAACGCCAGCGTGCAGCAGATCACCGCCGCCGCCGCCAAAGTCGGCTTCAAGCCCCTGCGCTACGACGGCCTTAAAAAAGTCCTCCTCGGGCTCACCACCATCGATGAAATCGAGGCCAACACCTCATTTGAGTGGGCCACCTAACAATCCACAGATTTGTAAAACTTCGCCAAAATTAGCTAATAAGTTGTAAAACATTCTTCGGGCGCCGTCTAGATCGTCAGCCAGATTGCGTCCTAATTTTTAGGCTGCAACCGTTTGAAGATGCCGAACCGTCAGATCCTCGATCCCGAAGCCATCTCCAATCTCCGCGCACTTAGCCCGGATGACGGAGATGTTTTCCTAAAGGAAATCCTCGGCATTTTCTTGGATGACACCCCGATACGAATCGCCGAGCTTCATACCAGCCGTGCTTCCGGCGACGCCGCCACCTTCACCCGCGCCGCCCACAGCATCAAGGGCAGCTCCAGCAATGTAGGGGCGAGCGAGCTCAGGATCGTGGCCGAGCAACTTGAACACAAATCCCGCCAGCAAGGTTTAAACGACGTCGAGGAACTCGTAGCCGAACTCGAGGCCGCGTTCATCCGCTCACAGGCGGAAATTAAAAAAATCACCGCCTGAGTCGCGACTAGCGATACAGCGCCGTGATCGGTGCGGCGGTGAGCACATTGTATTGGCGCATAGCCAGCCGCCACCACTCGGCCAGCGACGAACCCGGATGTCTCCACAGTTCCTCGTGCAGGCAGATCATCGACTCCGCATCGAGCAACAACGCCAGTTTCTCCTTCGACGTCAGTTGCTCCGGCCCCTCGGTCAACAAACGGTGCCGCAACAACGAAAACCAATCCCGTGATTCTTCGCTGGGCCGACGCTGGCGTAGCATGGAGACGTGAACCGCGTTGATGTAAGGATCGAGCACCGCCTGAAGCAGACCGTAATCGGCCCGCAGTGACTCGATCGGCCGCATATGCTTGTAGCACTCCGACAAGTTTTGCGTGAGCCGCCGCAGCTCGTAAGGCGGCTGCGTTTCTTCGGGCGTGAGCAACAGTCCGAGCTTTCTCGCCTGCCGTCCCAAACTTTCCTTGCTCAGCATGATCGAAAGCGGAATCGACAACACCAACCCCGCCAGCACCGGACTCAACCACCAGAAAAACGCCGGGCTCAGAATGTATGAAGACACGCCCCAGATCAGCCCGAACGCGGTCTGCCCGCCGTGGGTGATGATCGCCTCGCGCCAGTCGGTGCCATCCTCGGCCCCGCGCCGCTGAGCCACCCACGAAACTCCCTGCCCGAACAACGTGAAAAACACGAATTTGCTGTTAAAAAACATATGGATCGGCGCGAGCAGGACCGACAACGATGTCTCCACCACCGCCCCGGCCACCACCGGCACACGCCCGCCGAACCGCCGCGCGGCCTCATCTTCCTGCAAGACCGAAATCACGCTGATGATCTTCGGAAGAAACAGCAGCAACAGCGTAAAAAGAAACAGGCTGAACGACTCGGGAACCTCGATGATCTTTCCGAAAAACGAGGTGTAGATTTCAGGATTAAAATGCTTCCCCGGGGCAAGCATTTGGTTGAACACGTGGATCGTGCTCAGGAGCAGGAACAGCAACCAAAGCGGCGATGACGCATAAGCCATCACCCCCATCAAAAGATGGATGCGGTTGGCCGGACGGAAACCGCGCACCGCGATCAACCACGCATGCTGCATGTTTCCCTGGCACCAGCGCCGGTCGCGCTTCGCGCTATCGATCAGCGTGGGCGGCCCTTCCTCGTAGGTGCCCTCGATGTCATGCGCGAGCCACACCTGCCAGCCGGCCTTGCGAATCAGCGCTGCCTCGACGAAATCATGCGACAGGATGCGTCCGCCAAACGGCTCGCGACCAGGCAGGTCGGGCAACGCGCAATGATCCATGAACGGCTGCACGCGGATGATCGCGTTGTGCCCCCAATAGTTGCCCTCGTGCTGCTGCCAATAGTTGAGCCCCGCCAAAAAAATCGGGCTGTAAAGACGGTTGGCGAACTGCTGGAGCCGGGCGTAAAGCGACTCGCCGTAGATCAGGCGCGGCGCGGTCTGGATGAGACCCGCCTGCGGATTTTTTTCCATCATCGCCACCAGTTTCACGATGGCTTCGCCGCTCATGATCGAGTCGGCGTCCAGCACGACCATGTAGCGGTAGCGTTTGCCCCAGCGACGGAGGAAGTCGGCCACGTTGCCGGATTTTTTGTTAATCTGATGCCGCCGTTTCCGATAAAAAATATGCCCGAAGCCGCCGACCTGTTTGCACAGCTCGACCCACGCGATCTCTTCCTGAATCCACTGATTGGGCTGGTTCGAATCGCTCAGGATGAAGAAGTCGAAGTGCTCCAGCTTTTTGGTTTCCTGGAGCGACCGGTAAATAACGCGGAGTCCCTCGAACACCCGGCTCACGTCCTCGTTGAACACCGGCATGACGATGGCCGTGCTCGCCAGCGGCGTATCTTCATCCCAATCCACCGTGCGCGTGATGGAATGGCGATCACCGCCACGATTGATCACATAAAATCCCAGCAGCGCGGTGACGAAACCAACCGCGATCTGCGTGAAGAGAATCACGAACAGCACCAGCAGAGCCCATTCGATGCCCTTGATGCCATCGTTCCGCCAGAGCAAGTCGGCCATGAACCAAGTCGCGAGACTGGTCACCAGCAGAATGCCGGAATAAAAAACGGCGCGGCGGCGGCGAAGCCGTTGGGGCGTGATGATCTGGGAAATGCGTGTGCTTTGGGAGATGCTCATACCTCAACGGGTGACGTAAAAAATGCCCATCAAAGCGGCCAAAAAAACCGCCCAAAGAAACAAGGTCCGCAACAGCGGCCATTTCTCGATACGCTCCAGGGTTTCGCCGGCGGCCTCGGTGATCGTCCCGAGATCGATGTCGCGCGGCACCATGCTGGAAACCGCCATGTCAGGTCCGGCCTGCATGGAGCTGGCGCGCATCGCCGCCGTGAATTCAGGCGGCGCGGCGCGTGAATCGAGAAAGCCATACGTCCATTTTTGCGCACCGTCGCTCAAGAGCAGAGCGACGCGCCCGGCCGGGGCGATGCGTTCGTGCGGGAGATTTTTCGCATCGAGCATTTCACCAAACCATTCGTCCATCAATAGCTCGGTCTCCTCGGCGACGAGCGTGGTGGGATCGAGCGCCGGGTTCTCGACATGGCGGCGAGCCGCGCGTTCCAGCAGCACCTGGATCAGCCGGCTTTGGTGCAGCCGGTTGTGAATGCGATGGGCGCGCAGGTAATCCTCGGCACGGACATAGGCGGCATTCCATGCCTCCATCGTGCCGGTCTTGGGACGAAAAGTAGCGAGCTGCGCCTCTACGGATTCCACAGATAACTCCATGTTTCCGTTAAGATATGCGGCGGCCTTTGCAGGAAGCAACGGAGTTCCACGGGATGTCCGCTGCCATCGGGCTTCAGCGCAAAAGCCACCCGCCAAGAACCGTTGAACGGATTTTTCTCAAGGCTTTGGTGAACCAGCGTGGCTCCCGTGCCGACAGAAATATTGGCCGAAATCTCCTGGGCAGATCGCTGGGCGTTAAGGTAAGGACCGTCAAAATCGACCCAGAAACGGGCCAAGCCGGCCTCATGGGTCTGGGAATGGCCGATGCGTGTGGCGATGGCATAACCACCCGGCGGCTTGCGGCCACCCTGGCCTTCGATGAACCAGTGTAACTTATATTCGAGTTTGAACGGCTCGCCGATGGGCGGGAGCTTGGCGGGCACCCAGAAGGCCACGACGTTGTCGTTGGTTTCATCGGGAGTCGGCAGCTCGACAAGGCGGACATTACCCGCGCCCCATTTTCCGAGGGGTTCGACCCAGGCGCTCGGGCGCAGTTGGTAGCACGCCTCCAAATCCTCGTAGGATTCAAACCGGCGGTCGCGTTGCACGAGGCCGAATCCGCGCGGGTTCTCGTCACTGAAGGATGAGACTTGGATCGTCGAGGGATTCGTGAGCGGGCGCCACAGCCACTCGCCGGTGCCGCGTTCCATCATGAGCCCGTCGGAATCATGCACCTCGGGCCGGAGATCGCCGTGATGATCCGAACTGTTTTCGCCAAACCAAAACATGCTGGTCAACGGGGCGACGCCAAACACCGCGACGTCTTTGCGGCGATACAGCGCAGTCCTGATTTCCATCACCGTGGACGGACCGGGTGTGATGATCAGGCGATAGGCGCCGGCCACGCTGGGACTGTCGAGAAGCGCGTAAACTGTGACCTGCTTCGCATTGGGCACCGGTTTCTCGACCCAGAACTCTACAAAAATAGGGAATTCCTCGCCGCCCGGCTCGGCGGTGTTGATCGCCAGCCCGCGGGCGGAAAGCCCGTAGCGCATACCCTTGCCCAACGCACGGAAGTAGCTCGCCCCTTGGAACACCGCGAGCTCGTCGAGGTAGTCGGGATTGTTGAGCGCGTAGTGAACGCGAAGCCCGGTGAAACCCATGTCGCCCGGGATAGACCCGAGGTCGCGGTTGGCTCCGAAGTTGAAGAGGTTTTTATTATAAGCGATCGGCGTGACCTC
The DNA here is from genome assembly GCA_023269455.1 of Opitutaceae bacterium. Classification (GTDB taxonomy): domain Bacteria; phylum Verrucomicrobiota; class Verrucomicrobiia; order Opitutales; family Opitutaceae; genus Rariglobus. The sequence continues at coordinate 9,252 of JAHFTG010000030.1, forward strand.
GCCTTTTTCCACCTCGGAGATTTGCACCGTTTGGTTGAAGAGGAAACCAGGATGAAAAAACTGAAGCTGAAACGGGAGCTGTTCGCGGCGCCACCAGGACGCATCGGGATTGAACCGGATGTCGCGATACTGGTCGTAAGAGAGCTTGCGCAGTGACTCGGGCACGCGGCTGGCGGGCGGCGTGTAAGGCTTGGCCGCAAGCGCCTTCGCACGATACTGGAGCACCTCGAAATCAAAAGGCACGTCGTCCGCCCGGAGCGCGGAGAGGCCGATGAGGGCCACGGTTAAAAGGAGGGTTCGTTTCATTTGTCCAAAAAATAGCCGCGTTGTTTATCGGAAATAGTCATGCCTGTCCGCTCCATCACCTGCAACAAATCCTCCCACACCACTCGCTTGGACCGGTTGGAGCCATTCCGTAAAATATAAGAGGGGTGATAAGTCACCATGACCGGTTTTCCGGCAAACAGTTTCCAATGTCCGCGAATTTCCCCGAGCGTTTTGAAGCTGTCCGCCCCGAGCAAACCCTGGGCGGCGGTCGAACCGAGCGCCACGATCACATCGGGATTCACGATTTCGATCTGCGCCCGCAAAAACGGCATGCAGAACGCCATTTCCTCTGCCGTCGGCGCACGGTTTCCGATCTGCTCCGCGCCCTCGGGAGTCGGCATCTGCGGCCGCCAATTCAGGATGTTGCCGATATAAATATCCGAACGCTTCAGGCCCATGCCGCCGATCATCTTCGTGAGCAACTGTCCCGCCGGACCGACAAACGGTTCGCCCTGAACTTCCTCTTCCGCGCCGGGCGCTTCGCCCACAAACATGATCTTCGCATCGAGCGAACCCACGCCCAACACGACTTTTTTTCCGGGGCGGACGTTGGCCGTGCAGACAGGATGGTTGAGAACCAATTCTTTCAACGCCGCCCAACGCACGGCCTTGTCGCCGCTTGGCAAAACAACCACTGGCGGCGCAGGCAATTTCGGCTCGGCGGGCGTGACCGCTTTGACAGGTGGTTTGACCACGGCGGAGGCCGACTTCGGGATTTCCGGGGACGCTTTTGCGGCGACGGCGGCCACGACTGGATTAACCGTTTTAGGTGCACGCGCGGCAATCACCCGTCGCAAAGTCGCGATGCTTTCATCCGACACGGAAACCGACTTCACGCCCGTGGCTTTCAGGCGTTTGAGTTCGTCGGTGATGGCGGTAAGCGCGGTGCGCATGCAATACGGCGGTTATTTCCGGTGAAAGGCGGTCAGCTTCTCGACATACTTGCCGAGCAAGTCGAATTCCAAATTCACCGGCGAACCGACGCGCTTCTCCCTCAAGTTGGTGACTGCGATGGTCGTCGGAATGATCCACACGGCAAACGCATCGCCCTCGACTTCCGCCACCGTCAGCGAGATCCCGTCGATGGTGATGCTGCCCTTGTGGATGAGATAGCGCCCCTGTCCTTCCGGCGCACGCACGCGCAGATAGTGGTCGCCGCCGCGCGCTTCCAGCACCTCGATCACGCCCAGCCCATCAACGTGCCCGCTGACGAAGTGTCCGCCGATCTTGCCGCCGAAACGCAGGCTGCGTTCCAGGTTCACCGCCGCGCCCGCCGCGAGCGTGGAGAGATTCGTAAGCCGTCGCGTTTCCTCCAACACATCAAACCAAACATGCCCCGCGTCGAACTGCGTGACCGTGAGGCAGCAGCCGTTGACCGCGATGCTGTCACCGAGCGCGACATCTTGAAGCGCGGCCTGCGCGGCGATTTGAAGTTTCCAAGCATCCGCGCCCTGCGTGAATGCCACGACCGAACCCGTTTCCTCGATGATTCCTGTGAACATGACTGGTGTGGAAATTATTATTTGAGTTTAACCCGCTGCACGGCGGTGGCGTTGTTCCGGCTGGTGAGCAGCACGAAGTCCGTGCGCGTGGCATCCGCCTCGATCGCCGTGAGCTTGGCGACCGCCTCGGCGTAGGTTTTCACCTCGGTGCCGTCCACTTCAAGAATCCAGTCGTCGGGACGCAACCCGGCGGTGCCCACCGGGCTGTTGTTTTTCACAAAATTTACGATCACGCCGCGCTGGTCCGCCGGTTTCACGCGACGCAGCACGCCGTCGCCATAAACGAATTCCCGCACGGTCACGCCCAGTTTTCCGAAATACTTCCGCTCCGCTTCGCGTTGCAGTTTCGGCTGGTCCGCGAGCGTCGCCACTAACTCGACGCGATCGGAGCCGCGCAACACGGTGAGCGGGAATTTGTCGCCCGGCTTGCGCTTCAAAATCTCGCGCTCGATGTAGCTCACCGCGACTTGATCGGGCGTGAAACGCGGCACGGGCCGGCCGTCGATCGCCACGATGATGTCGCGGTCCTTCATCCCGGCGGCCTGCGCCGGACTGTCCGCCAAAACCTCGCTCACCACGCAGCCGGACTGGTTGCCCAACTTCAAAAAAGCCGCGACATCCGGGTCCATCGGCTGAAGCCCATAGGCTCCCAGCCACGCAATCGGGCGACCGCTCGTGCTGGCGGGCACGCGGCTCATCCACGGCAACACGTCGCCGACGAGTTTAAACACGCGGCTTTCCTCCACGTTCATCAGCATCAAAGGCGAACCGCGTTCGTTGCGCGAAAACTGCACATAGGTGGATCCGAATCCGCCGATGGCGATGCCCGCGAGCGCACCGTCTTTATTGAAAACCGGCAGCCCCGGCGCGGCCACTTCCAGCAGCGCGACCGCCGTGCGCTCGGGAAGCGATTGCACGTTGGAGATTTTTCCCGAGAGGAAATACGGCATGAAATCCTCGTCCTTCCGGCGCAGACCGATGCCCCAATAATCGTCGGCCATCGCCGGCTCGGCGAGCGTGGGCGCCGCGGCAAACGCAGTGATGGGCGTGAGTTGAGCGCGCAGCTTTTCTTCGACGCGCACGAAATGCCAGCCGCTCAACGGGTCTTGTCCGAGATAAACCGCGCGGGCGAATTCCGTGGTCGGTTTGCCGGGAAGATAGACGCGAAAATCCTTCAACTGCGAGGGCTGCACGCGGCCATCGATCACGCCGGGCGGGAGCACGAGCGTGCCGTTGGTGTCGGCGACAAAGGCGTTGGTCACGGTGGGGCGGCGGTCGAGCTCGGTCTCGGTGAAAAACTCCACGGCCACGACGGACTTCACGCGTTCCTGCAAGAGCGCAGGCAAGTCCGCCGCACGAACGACGGCGCCCATCGTCACGCAGGCGAACATCAGGGCGAGCAGACGGGAACGGAAGCAAAGGGAGAAATTCATGGCTTAAAAATATAGAGTGAAATCTGTCGGTCGCTCTGCGCCTCGACGAGCGTGGGCGCGGGCTTTTCGGTGAAGATCGCGTAGGCTTTTTTCGCGAGATCAAGCGAGGTGATGGGCTGCTGATTGATTTTCGTAATGACATCGCCACCGCTCAGGCCCGCGACGGCGGCGGGGAACCCCGGCTGCACGCCGATCACGAGCAGGCCGGTATCGTCGGTGAGTTGATTTTCACGGGCGTAGGCGCGGGACACCTTGCGCACCGTGAGGCCCCATTTTTCAAAGGCCCATTCTTCGCCTTGGCGGCTCTTCAGCTCTTCGGTCACGACGGCGTAGTTGAGCGTCTGTTCACCGCGCTTCACGACGAGTTTTACGGTCGAGCCAACAGGAAGGCTGGCGACGAGATTCTGGATGGGCGGCAACTGCTCCGGGAAACGGCCATCGACCGGTGCGCCATTGATCGAGAGCACGATGTCGCCGCCGCGCAGTCCGGCCACCGCCGCCGGTGAACCGGGATCGACACTGTTCACGAGCAGGCCGGTGTTTTGTTTGAGCGCGTAAAACCCTTCGAGGTCGAGCAACGACCCCGGCACGAGCCCGATGTAACTGCGTGTGATGCGTCCGTCCTTGGTGAGGCCGGCGACAATGCGTTGGGCGATGTTGGCAGGAATCGCGAAGCCGAGATTTTCCGCGCCGAGGTAGCCGCGCGAATTGATACCCATGACGCGACCGTCTTCATCGACAAGCGGACCGCCGGAGTTGCCCGGATTGATGGCGGCATCGGTTTGCAGCCACGTGTTGAAGAGACCCGTTTCATAGCCCTCGACGCCGCGATTATCGGCGAAGAAACGGCGGACGTTTGAGATCACCCCGCGCGTGACTGTGCGAGTGAGTCCGAAAGGCGTGCCCACCGCGTAGGCCGTTTGTCCCGGATAGAGTTTATCGGAGTCGGCGAAATCGGCGTGCTTGAACTTCAGTCCGCGGTGTTTCACCTCCGCGAGATCGAGGCGTAGGAGCGCGAGGTCGGTCCAATGATCCCAGCCGACGAGCGTGGCGTTGACGCGTTCGAGGCTGGCGAGCGTGACCGAAAGCTCGACCGCGCGCGGACTGGCGACATGGGCGTTGGTCAGGATGAGTCCGTCATCGGAAAGGATCACGCCCGAGCCGATGCTGCCGGTGAAACGCACCGCCCCTGAATCGAAGGTTTCCTCGCGCACATCGATGCGCACGACGGCGTCGAGCAGGCGGTTGAAGCCGCGCGACATGGCGGCATGGACCGAGGTGGACGTTGCCCAAAGACCGAGCACGAGCACGGTCAGGCAAAGGGTTTTTCGCGTCATTGACGCACTGGGTGAATTGTTCAACGTGGCGGGTTCTATCCGATGGCAACGCATTGCAAAGACTACGACTTTCTCCAGATCGAACCGCATTGGCAAACCTTCTGGGAGAACAACCATTCCTTCCGCGCCGAGAACACCTCGTCGAAGCCGAAATACTACGTGCTCGATATGTTCCCCTACCCGTCCGGCGCTGGCCTGCACATCGGCCATCCCGAGGGCTACACCGCGACCGACATCATCGCCCGCTACAAGCGCGCCCAGGGCTTCAACGTCCTCCACCCCATCGGCTGGGACGCGTTCGGCCTCCCCGCCGAGCAGCACGCGGTGAAAACCGGCA
>JAHFTG010000031.1 GCA_023269455.1 Opitutaceae bacterium
CATTCCGGTTCATTAGTGAGGATCAGTGGTTAAAATTCTTAGGGTTTGATTCGGCTTTAGCTCACGTATTTTTGGACGATGGGGATGCGGCGGCCTACGCCGAAGGCGAGGGGGGTTATCTTGATGCCGGGGGCCATCTGCTTTCGTTTGTATTCGTTGAGGTCAACTTTGCGGGCGATGTCGTTGACGACCGGCTCGGCGAAACCTTGCTCGACCAGGTCGCGGCGCGAGAGGCCTTCCTCAACGTAGCCTTTTAACAACGCGTCCAACATGTCGTAGGGCGGCAGGCTGTCTTGATCGACTTGGCCGGAGCGGAGTTCAGCGCTCGGGGGTTTTTCGATGGTGCTGGCGGGGATGATTTCGCGGTCGCGGTTGATCCAGCGGCAGAGCGAATAGACCTGGGTTTTGAAGACGTCGCTGATGACGGCGAGGCCGCCGCACATGTCGCCGTAGAGCGTGCAGTAGCCGACGGCGACTTCGCTTTTGTTGCCGGTGGTGAGGAGGAGCGCGCCGAATTTATTGGAGAGCGCCATCATCAAGACGCCGCGGAGGCGGGCTTGGATGTTTTCCTCGGTGACGTCGGGTTTGAGGCCGGCGAAGACGGGGCCGAGGGACGCTTCGGTGGCGGCCACGGCGTCGGCGATGGCGATGGTCTCGAAACGCACGCCGAGGTTTTCGGCGAGGAGGCGGGCGTCGTCGCGCGAGTGTTGCGAGGAGATCGCCGAGGGCAGGGAGACGCCGATGACGTTGGCGGGACCGAAGGCTTCGGCGGCGAGCACGGCGACGAGGGCGGAATCGATGCCGCCGGAGAGGGCGACGAGGGCTTTTTTGAAGCCGCTTTTTTGGGCGTAGTCGCGGAGACCGAGCACAAGCGCGCGGTAGATGTCGGCCATGTCGTCTTCCGCAAAGGTCGGCGAGAGCGCGGGGTGGCGCGGGGTGGGCAGGCCGCGGCCGCAGGCGACCTCGACGACGCGCAGTTCCTCGGCGAAGGCGGCGAGGCCGGCGGTGAGGTTGCCCTGGGCGTCGGAGACGAGGCTGCGGCCGTCGAAGACGAGTTCGTCGTTGCCGCCGATGGCGTTGACGTAAACGACGGGGCAGCCGAGCTGGCGGGCGGCGTCGGTCACGATCTGCCGGCGCATGAGATTCTTGCCGGCGTGCCACGGGCTCGCGGAGAGGTTGACCATGAGGTCGAGGTGCTGCGTCTCCAGCGATTGAAGCGGGTCAGTGTGGTAGAGGTTGCGGGGGGCGAGCTGCGCGTGGGTCCAGATGTCTTCGCAGATGGTGAGGCCGATTTTGTGGCCGCCGAGCGTGACGACGAGGGGCGGAGTGGGGGACGGCTCGAAGTAACGGTCTTCGTCGAACACGTCGTAGGTGGGCAGGAGGCATTTGCGGGCGACGTGCAGGGTCTGGCCGCGTTGGCAGAGGGCGGCGGCGTTGAAACTGCGGCGGCCGTTGGGCGCGGGGTTGGTGACGACGGTGCCGATGAGCGCGGGGACCTCGCCGATTTCGGCGGCGATGGCGGCGAGGCTGGCTTCGACGTCGGACACGAAGCGGCGCTTGAACAACAGATCGCGCGGCGGGTAGCCGCAGACCACGAGTTCGGGAAACACGACGAGTTCGGCGCCTCCGGCGACGAGCGTGCGGTAGGCGTCGAGGATTTTGCAGCGGTTGCCCGCGAGGTCGCCGACGATGGTGTTGAGCTGGGCTAGGCCGATGCGCATGGCGTGAAAGCGGGTGAGAAAATTAAACCATGCGGGTCGGCCGACATCTGACAACTCACAAGCCGCGCTTGCTCCGGCGTTCGCGAGCCCGCAAGACAGGCGGCGCATGACCCAGCCGCGCCTCATCCTCGCCTCCGCTTCGCCCCGCCGCCGCGAACTGCTCGCGGAGCTGGGCGTGTCTTTCGACGTGATTACGGCGCAAGTGACGGAGCACGAAGACCCGACGACCGATCCTCGCGTGATGGTGGCGCATAACGCCGCGTTGAAAGCCGACTGGGTCGCCGCGCGGCATCCCGAGGCGTTTGTGCTCGGGGCGGATACGACGGTGTTTATCGACGGCCATGCGCTCAACAAACCGCAGGACGGGGCCGAGGCGCGGGCGATGTTGCGCCGGTTGAGCGGGCGCACCCATACGGTGTTCACGGGCATCGCGTTGCGGCGGTTGGCGGACGGACTGCGCATCGACACAGGCGAGGCCAGCGAGGTGACGTTCAAGAACATCGACGAGGCGACCATCGAAGCCTACCTCGCGAAAGTTCATACCCTCGACAAGGCGGGAGGTTACGCGATTCAGGAGCAGCCCGAGCTCATCATCGCGAGCAGGACGGGGTCGCTCACGAATATCGTGGGTCTGCCGGTGGAAACCGTGAAACAAATTTTGACTCAGTGCGGTCTGCTTAAATCCTCTGCCTAAGTCTTTCCCACCTATGATTTCACCCGCGGCCCCGCCGTCCAAGCCTGTCCGGCGCCGCTCCCCGTGGACGCGCCTTTCGGCCAACCCGGACGTCCGCTCGGTGCAGATCGCGGTGCTCGCGACGATTTTTTTTCACCTGTTGCTGCTGTGGTTTGCGCCGCGCATCGAGCGGTTGATCGGGCACGACGACATGGGCAAGCTCCCTGCGGAGACGGATAACACCTTTGAGATCCAACTCGCGCCCGACGAGGTCAAGCCGGTGCCGCCTCCGCCGTTGAAATTCGTCGAGGCCAATCCCAACGCCCCCGAAAACACTCCTGACAAGACCAACAACTTCGCCGCGCAAAACCAGCAGGTCGCGCAGGAAAAGCCCACGCCCGATCACAAGAACGATGCGCCCGCCCTCAAAGGCGACAAAGACCCCAACGTCACCGCCATCGTGACCGGCCAGATGGCCGATCCCAAACTCTCCGCTCCGCCTGCGCCGAAGCCTGCCGAGACCAAGCCCGAGCCGCCCGCCGAAGCCGCCGCCCGCAAAGCGCAGATTCCTTTGCCCGGCGTCGAGAAAATCGAGGGCGACAATCCCGACGGCATCGGCAGCAATATCGCCAAGGCCTCGCCCAACGCCACCGCCGTGCCGGACCGGATCGAAGGCGACGTGAACGCGAAAGCCGACAAGGGCGCGACGCACGGTCTCTATTATACGGTGGATGCCGCCCACCCGCAGCAACGTCCCACGCTGGCGGCGAATGTGGTCAAAGCCCGCCCGTCACCGCTCAAAAACAACGAATTCGGCACCGACAACATCGGCGCGATTTCCTACGACGCGAAGTGGAGCAGCTACGGCCAATACCTCCAGAAGTTCATCGACACCGTGCAGGTGCAGTGGGAGCGCATCCTCTATCAGAGCAACATCTACCCGACGGCGGGCACGAAGGTCACGGTGGTGTTTCGCATGAACTCCGACGGAAAGATTTACGAGATCGTGAAAGTCGAAGGTTCCGGCGGCCGTGCGGCGCAGGACGCCTGCGTGAGCGGCATCACCGCGCGCGATCCTTACGGCCCGTGGACCGACGACATGATTTCCGTGCTCGGCAAGTCGCAGGAGTTCACGTTCACCTTTACCTACGATTAATATGAGCCGCGCTTCTGAAAAATTCTGGGCCGGCCTTCCCCTCGGGGCGGGTGTCGAGCTTCTCACTCACGATGCCAACGGCCTTGCCGCCCTCGCCAAGCCTGCGGTCGTGCTCTCGCATCCGAATATGCAGAGCGAGCAGGCGCGTGCTCTGCTCGTCGCGCCCTACACGCTCGAAGGCGAGTTCTACGAGTGGACGCCCGATTTTCCCGGGGCCGCTCCGCAACGCCTCTATCTGCTCAACCGCCTCGATTCCGCCACGTCGGGCGTGATCCTCGTCTCTTCCAGCGAGGCGCTCGCCGCGAGCATCCGCGAGATGTTCAAGCTCAAGCACGTCAAAAAAATCTACAACGCCCTCGTCTTCGGCCAACCCTCGCAACCGGTCCAGCTCTGGAGCGACCGCCTCGCCGTCCATAAAAAAGGCGGACGCGTGCGCACCGGCACCGGCGGCAACATCCCCGCCGAGGCGCAGATGACCGTGCTCCGTCAGCGCCGCCAGGCCGTGCCGCCCCTCGCGCTCATCAAGCTCGATCCGCGGACGGGCCGCAGCCACCAGCTTCGCGTGCAATGCGCGCAGCGCCACCTGCCCATCGTCGGCGATCTCACCTACGGTGATTTCGGCGCCAACCGCACTTTCGCCAAGGCCACGGGAAACAAGCGCCTGTTTCTCCACTCGCTCGAAACCCGCTTCGATTACGAGTGGGCGGGCCGCACCCACAGCTTCTCCGCGCACGCGCCGCTGCCGAAGGAGTTTATGCAGTTTCTTTGACACGGGGCGCGCGCTAAACCTCTTTCTTCACCGATGACTTCGCGCGCGCTTCTCGCCTTCGTCCTTTTGGCCGCTCCGGCCTTTGCGCTCAGCACCGTGCAGTTGAAGAATGGCTCCAGCCTCCGCGGCGACATCCTCGCCGAAAAAGCCGACCGCGTGGTCGTCGATCTCGGTTTCACCGTCGTCACCGTGCCCCGCGACGAAGTCGAGCGCATCACCGCCGGCGAAGCCGCCGCCGCCGTGATTGCCGACACCGCCGACCTCTACCGCACCGCCGCGAATCTGCCGGTCCTCTCTGTCAAAGAAAACGTGGACCGCGTGGGCGAGTCGGTCGTGCTCGTGCGCACGCCGGTGGGCCTCGGCTCGGGTTTCTTTATCAACTCTTCCGGCTACATCATCACCAACGAGCACGTCGTCTCCGGTGAGTATAACATCACCGTGACCCAGTTTCGCCGGGGCGCGAACGGCCTGGAAAAAATCCAGTTCAACAAAGTCCGCATCGTCGCCCTCGATTCGCGCATCGACCTCGCGCTCCTGAAAATCGAGGACGCGGGCCCCACGTTGTTTCCCACTGTGTCGCTCGGTGCCGCCGACACGCTCAACGACGGCCAGACGGTCTTCGCCATCGGGAGCCCGCTCGGCCTCGACCGCACCGTGTCGCAGGGCATCGTGAGCGCCCGCACGCGCCCGCTCGACGGCCAGCTCTACATCCAGACGACCACGCAGATCAACCCCGGCAACTCCGGCGGCCCGCTCTTTAATCTCCGAGGTGAAGTCGTCGGGGTGAACAACATGAAGGCGATGCAGGTCGGCGTTGAAGGACTCAACTTCGCGATCCCCGTCAACGTCCTCCAGGATTTCCTGCGTCACCGCGACGCCTTCGCCTTCGACCCGCGCAACGCCAACGCCGGCTACCGCTACCTTACGCCGCCCGAGCCGGTGAAAGCCCTGGGCAAGATTTCCCAACCCTGATCCGTCGTTCCTTTAATCCATTCAACCCTCATGATCCGTCGCTTCCTCCTCGGCCTTGCTGCCCTCGTCACCGTTCAACTCGGGGCAGCTCCGGCCGTCCCGCTGACGAATCTGGTCGATGAACACACGGCGTTCGTGGTTTCGATCACCGATGCCCCGGCGCTGGTTCGCGGCTGGGACGCCAGCCCGATGGCCAAGACGTGGGATGATCCGCAAGTTGCCAGGTTCTTCGCCCCGCTGCGTGAGAAAATTAAACTCGACGACTGGGACGCGAAGACGAAGGACGCCACCGGCTCGACGCTGCGCGAGCTGCTGGCGCTGGCCGATGGCGAGGCGCTCGTCGCGGTGCCGGCGATGGATTTCCAAAAATTAAAGCAGTCGGATGCTCCGCCCTTCCTCCTCGCGATCCACGTGGGCGACCACGCCGCCAAGCTCGAAAAAATCCTAGCCGATGCCGCTACGAAATCGGAGGTGCATGAGCAGACCGAAGTCTTTTCCGGCGCGACCGTCCACATCACCCCGATCAAAAAAGCCTCTGCCGACGCGCCTGATACGGCCGATGCGAAGACCGGGCCTGATACGTTTGCGTGGGCTCTCGTAGATGGAGTCTGGCTCCTCAGCGCCGAAAAAGAGCGTGTGTTTGCCGCCATCGACGCGCTCAAAAACGGAGGCGTCGAAGCCGCGCTCGGCAAGAGCGTCCCCTTTCTCGCCGCCCGCGAACGCATCGGCGACGACCAGGCGCTTTTCTATCTTAATGTCGCCGCAATCTATCCGATCGTGCGCGATGCCGTGGCCGCCAAAAAAGGCGCACCGAACCCGCTCGGCGTTGACCCGACGGTGTTGCTGACCGGCCTCGGCCTGGATGTGCTGGGCGAAGTTTACGGCGCCATTCGCATCGGAGAAAAAGACACGCGCATGGACTTCGGCCTCACTTACACCGAGGAACGTGGACTCGTGAAGTTGCTCGCCTATAAAGCCGGTCCGGTCGCGCAGCCCGACTGGGTTCCGGCCAAATGGCCCAGTGTTTCCACCATGCGTTTCAGCGCGAGTCAGGCTTATGCGGGACTCGAGGAGATGCTCGACGCGATCAGCCCGATGCTCTCGGGCATGGCGCAGGGCCAGATCACCGCGCTCAACCGCAAGCTCGGCATCGATCTCAAGCGCGATCTCATCGGCAGCCTCGGCGACGACATCATCACGGGCTACGCACTTCCGGCCGGGCTGGACGCGGGAGCGACGCCCTCGATGGAGCAAATGGATCAGTTGTTCGCCATCTCGCTCAGCAATGTCGATGCGTTCACGCAGGCGGTCGAGGCGCTCAAGCAGATGATCGGCGGACCTGCGGCCGCGCAGTTGTTTGCGAAGCGCGATTATCTCGGCCAGACAATCTACACTTTCAACGCGCACCCCGCGCCCGGCGCTAAGCCCTCGCCCGGCTTTAGCTACGCCATCGCCAATCGCACTGTCCTCCTTGGAATCGGTTCGCCCGTGATCTTGGAAAACGCCTTGCAGGGCATGCGCGACGGCCAGGGCGCATTCTGGAAGCGCGACGACATCAAGGCGGCGCTTGCCACGATCCCACCCGAAGCGTCCTCGGCGCAGTTCACGGATATGCGCGTTGTGGTGACCTCGCTCTTTGAACTGGTCGCGACGACGCAGGCGGCCGCCGCCAGCAAGGGCAAAGGAGACGACGACGATAAAAAATCTCTCTTCGATCTTTCGGCCAAGCCCGATCCCGAAGTGATCGGCCGCTATTGGGGCCTCGCCACCGGCTACACCTTCAAGACGCCCACCGGCTTCTTTGGCACGTCGCGCCTGTTGTATCCGCAACCATGATCAAGCTCCCGAGGTTCAACGCGCTCGTCGCCGTCACGTTGCTTTCGGGCTTGGGCGTGGTCGCGCGTGCGGATGCGCCCGATGTTGTCCTGTCCGGCCCGGAAATCGAGAAGCTCGACTGGAACACGCGTTCCTTGCAGGCCGTCGATATGGACGGCGACCACCTGCAGGATCTCGTGCTCATCAACAATGACCGCGCGACGGTGGACATCCTCTACCAGCTCAAGCCCGGCGTCGCCCGCGAGGACGCCGGCAAGGCGGTCAAAAGCAACCGCTGGGAACCCGTTTTGGCGGACGCGCGTTTTCGGAAAGCCAGCGTAACGACCGGCGTGACCATGTATGATCTCGCCGTCGGTGACCTGAATGGCGACGGCCGCCCCGATCTCGTTTATACGGGAGATCCGCAGGCGCTTACCATCCAGTATCAGCAGGCCGACGGCACCTGGGAAGAGAAGCGTCTCACCGAGGCGCCCGTGCCCATCCAGTATCTCTCCGGCCTGCGCATCGCCGATCTCAACGGCGATGGTCGCAACGACCTCGTCATGCTCGGCCAGAAGGAACTCGTGATTTATTATCAGGACGCGAAGGGCGAGCTTGGCGCGCCCGTGCGCTTCCCGTTGCCCGATGAAAATTGCTACGGCCTCGAAGTCGTCGATGTCGATGGCGACGGCCGCCCCGATCTCGTTTACCTTGGAAGCTCGACGCGCGACACCCTCCGCGTGCGCCTGCAAAACGCCCAGGGCCAGTTCGGCCCCGAACAGGCGTATCCGCTTAAAAACCCGAGCAGCACGCTCCAGATTTTGCACGCGGCCGACGGCAAGACGCCCGTGCAATTCGTCTTCGCGCAGCAACGCACGGGGCAGTTGGAGTTCTTTAATCTCGAACCGGCCAAGGATCATGCGGAGGCCGCCGCTTTGCGCCCGAGGATTTTTGCGCCGCGCGCGTCCGTGAAGACGCCTTCCGCCTACGCGTTTGGCGATTTCAACGGCGACGGGCGCGAAGACGTCGCGGTGAGCGATCCCGACGGAGCGCAGGTCTTCATCTACTTCCGTCAGCCGGACGGCGGCTTCACGGTGGCGGAGCGTTACCCGACGTTTTCGGATGCGCGCAGTCTCGCCAGCGGCGACTGGTCCGGCACCGGCCGCGCCGATCTGATCGTCGCCAGCACGAAAGAGCAGGCCGTGGGCATCGCCAGCGTCAATGCCGACGGCCGGCTCGGTTATCCGCAGCCGCTTCCGGTCATCGGGCGTCCGCTCGCGGTCGCGGCGGGCGATCTCGCGGGCACGGGCAAGCTCTCCATCGTCGTGCTGCGCGAGGACAAGGGAAAGCGCGCCTTCGACATCTTCACGCGCGGCGCCGACGGCAAGCCTGCGCTCACCCGCACGGTCGAGGTGAACGGCCTCAAAACCGATCCGCGCGGCCTGCGTCTCGTGGACGCGAATCAAGATGGACGCCTCGACGTGGCGATTTTCACGCCGCTGGATTCCATGCGACTCTTCCTCCAAGGCGCGGATGGAAACTTCACCGAGGCCAGCGCCGCCGCCGGTTTCCGAAAGGGCCTCGTGGACAACCTTGATGCGAGTGCGCTGGCGACCGGCGATCTTGATGGCGACGGCAAGCCCGAGATGCTCATCAGCACCGGTGCGTTTGCGCGGGCGGTGCGCCTCGATGCGCAAGGCGCGCTCAACGTCGTGGACCAGTTCAACGCCCGTGATAGCAGCGCCGATATCGGCACCGCCTTCGTGGTGCCTTCCGCCAAAGGCAAGCGTCCCGAGGTGCTGCTCTACGACCGCAAGGGTGAGCAGTTCCAACGTCTCCGCGCCAACCCGCAAGGCGTCTATGACGTCGTGGACACCGTCCCGGCGGGCAAGATCGACGTGGTCGGGAGCGAGATGCGCTTCGCCGGCAAAGACAAAAAGCAGCCCGAGCTTTTTGTGTTGGGCAAAGACCGGTTTTGGTGGCTTCCGCTGGAACGCGGCGATTTTACGGCGCGCACGGTGGGCAATTACACGACGGACTTGCCCGATGTGGATTACGGCGACGTGCTCGCGGGCAATCTGACGGGCGGCAAGGAGCCGGAACTCGTGGCGATCGACCCCGATTCCAACCTCGTCGAAGTTCTCGCGTGGGACGCGAAGCTCAAGACGTGGTCCAGCCGTTTACATTTCAAGGTCTTCGAGACCGATGAACACTACGAAGGCAAGAAGGGCTCCGCGCAGGAGCCGCGTGAGAGCATCATCGCCGACGTGACCGGCGACGGGAAAAACGACCTCATCCTGCTGGTCCACGACCGCGTGCTGGTTTACCCGCAGAAATAAAGGTTGGGTCCAAGTCTTGGGACATAAAAAAACCCGCCGGTGGACGAAGCCACGGCGGGTTTTACTGGAAGATGGTGCAGCTGTAGGGAGTCGAACCCCAAACCTTCGCATCCGTAGTGCGACGCTCTATCCAGTTGAGCTACAGCTGCGTGACGGAAGTGGGAAAAAGCCGTCTTTGGGCGGCAAGTGCAAGCGTGAATTTTTGGTTTTTTGGCGGAGAGGTGCGTCGTGTTCAGATCATAAAAAAGCCCGCCGGGCTAGGAGCGGCGGGCTTGGACCAAACTGAAACGGAGGGCGGATGCAGATGCGCTTACATCGCCTCGGGCAACGCGGCCTCCATGTCGATTTCGCGCAGGTTGTTATGGCGTCTGGTTTTGATCATGCGGGCGCGGCGTTCGAGCATGCGGTCGAGCTTGTCGATGAGCATGGCGGTGGCTTTGTGGCATTCGTCGGAGGAGACGGAAGCATTTAGATCCGGGCCGTGAATTTGGATGTGTCCCTTGGCGGTGAAACGGTTGGCGACGGCCTGTTTGGGGTCGCACTCCAACTCGACGCGGATGCGCACGATGCGCTCCTGATGACGAAACAACCGCTCGGTTTTTTCTTGGACGAACGTTTTGAGGGATGGAGACAGTTCCATGTGGATACCTGAGACGATTACTTCGTGCATATGATTTTGTCTGTTCATGACTGCGTATTGTTGTTGGTTATCCCTAGCCTAAAATGAGAACCCTTTCATCACCGTGTCATCGCTAAGCGAAGAGCTGACCAAGTATGCGGCCGTCGTGATTACGGGCGGATCTTCCGGCATTGGAAAATCATTCATTAACACGATAGCGAGGCTGCATCCCGGGGCGGTCTTTTGCAATCTATCACGTAGCGTTCCTGACATAAATTTAAGTCAGCTTAAGCTGGGCCATGTTCCATGCGATTTGTCAGACCATGCGGCGATTTCGGGGGCGGCGCAGGAGGTATTAAATTTTCTTACGAAGTCTGCCCCACAAGGTCCGGTTCTAATGATCAACAATAGCGGCTACGGCTCCTACGGGCGGTTTGCCGAGGGCGAATTGGGCGATCAGCTCGGGATGATCGATGTCAACGTGCGCGCCGTCGTGGAGTTGACCGGACGGCTCCTGCCTATGCTGAAGGCACGCGGCGGGGCGATCATCACGGTGGCTTCGACGGCGGCCTTTCAGCCCACGCCTTATCTGGCGACCTACGGCGCGACCAAGGCGTTTGTGCTTCACTGGAGCCTTGCGCTTAACGAGGAATTGCGCGGCTCCGGTGTGCGGGCGCTGGCGCTGTGCCCGGGGCCGACGACGACGGAATTTTTTAAGCGGGCGGGGTTGAAGGAAGGCGCGGTCTCGGACTCGCTGGGGCAGACAACCGAAGAAGTCGTCGAGGAGGCGTTGCAGGCGTTGGTCAAGGGGCGTCCGCAGGTCGTCACGGGTTGGAAAAACAAGGTGATGACGGCGGTCGCCTCGAAATTGCCCAAACCTCTGGTTACGCGGATCGGCGCCAAAATCCTCGAAAAATATCGCCTGAAGCAGGTGGGCCGGTGAGCGGGCCGGGTGAGGATTATCCGATTCGCGCGTGCGCGTGGCCGCCGCGCGGTGCGCCGCGCGAGGGCACGGTGCGGATGATCGCGCCGGAGGAGTTGCCCACGTGGATCGTGCATGAGGACGAACGCCTGCTGGTGCTGAGCAAGCCGGGCGATGTGGTGTGCCATCCGTCGAAGGCAGGCCCATGGTCGAGCCTGGTCGGCGCGGTGCGAGAATACACGCAACTGCCGACGGTTCATCTGGTTTTTCGTTTGGACCGGGAAACGAGTGGCGTGATCGTGCTGGCGAAGGACGCGAAGATGGCGTCGCGCCTCCAAAAAGCCGTGCAGGAGCGCCGCGTGGGGAAACGCTATCAGGCCATTGTATGGGGTGAGTTTCGCGAGGCGGTGACGGTTGATCAACCGCTGGGGACGGACTTGCGAAGCCCGGTGTTCATCAAGAGCGCGGTGGGGCCGGGGCCGGATGCCAAGAGTGCGGTGACGCACTTCAAACCCATCGTGGCGGGCCATGGGTTTTCGCTGGTCGAGGCGGTGATCGAAACCGGGCGCAAGCACCAGATTCGTGCGCACGCGCAGTGGTTGGGTTTTCCCGTGGTGGGCGATAAAATCTACGGGCCGAGCGACCGGTGTTACCTGGATTTTATCGACCGCGGCTGGACGGCGGAGCTGGCGGAAAAGCTTCTGATGCCGCGTCAGGCGTTGCACTGCGCGGAGATCGATCTGAGTCCGGCGGGGCTGCCGATGGTTTTTGGCGCGCCGCTGGCCGGTGATATGCGGGCGTTTTGCGCCGAGCGGATGGGGCTCAACGCGCCCGAGCTGATACCAACGCCGCCAACGCCGTGGTCACCGCCGCCACCTGGGTCGTGATGCGTTGTTCGAGGGGCTGGGCGGAGGCGGTTTCCAGCGTGTAACTGCGGCGCGTATGGTGGGCGCTCAGGTAGATGGCCTCGGGCCACGTTTCGCGCATGAGCGGATCGGCGGCAGGGCGAATGATGCCGGGCTGATCGATCTCTCGTCCATCGATCAATGTGGCGGTTTCGATGGGGCCGTGAAGGCGGGCGGCGGCGATCATCGTGTCGGCGAGAGAGGGAAGCGCGTCGGGATTAAGTTCGTAGAGGTAGAAGCCGGTCGATTCCCAGTCTTCGTGAAGACAGAAACTCGCGTCGAAAAGCGGCTGGCGTTGCAGCCAACGCACGTGCGCGGCGATTTCGGAGGTGCGGAGATCTTTGTAGTCGCGGTTTAAATCGACGCCATCGGCGTTTTCGCGCGTGCCGAGCGTAAAGCCGGTGGGATTGAGTAGAGGGCAGATGAACCACGTTGCGCGGGCGTCGAATAGACCGGTTTCCATCATTCGAAGCAGGGCAAGCGGCGGCGCGGGCTCATCCCCGTGAATGCCGGCGGAGAGATAGATTTTGGGGCGTGGACCGGACGTGCGTTTGGTGTGGGCGACGAGCGGCACGCCGGCTACTTCGGCGAGCGGCTCGGCGCGGAAGCCCTGCTGGCGTGCGGCTTCGGCGAAGCGCCGTGCGAAGTCGGTCGGGTCGAGTGCGGAGGCTTTGACAGGGGGCACGGGTTGTTTTTTGCTTTTCATTTCCACGCGTCACAAGCCGCAAGAGTTGCCATCCATCATGTCCCAAGTCCGCGTCCGCTTCGCTCCCAGTCCCACCGGGTTCTTCCACATCGGCAGCGCCCGCACGGCGTTGTTCAACTGGCTCTACGCCCGTCACACCGGCGGCGTGTTCGTGCTCCGCATCGAGGACACCGACCAGGCGCGCAACAGCGAGGAGTTTCTCAACGTCATCTACGATAGCCTGACCTGGCTGGGGATGACGTGGGACGAGGGCCCGAAGGTCGGCGGCAACTACGGTCCGTATCGCCAGAGCGAGCGCGGCCCCATCTACAAAGAGTATCTGCAAAAACTGATCGATGCCGGCCGCGCTTACGAAAAAGACGGCGCGGTGTGGTTCAAACTGCTCGGTGACCGCTCGGAGGTTTACGACGACCACCGCCAAAAAACCGTGACCAAAGTTGCCAACACGCCCGCCGTGATCGACGACCAGATCCGTGGTCGCGTCGAGCGGTTGGAAGACGAGGACTTCGTGATTTTTCGCTCCGATGGGAACCCGGTGTTTCACTTCGTCAACGTGGTCGATGACATCGCCATGAAGATCACCCATGTGATCCGCGGCGAAGATCATCTTTCCAACACGAGCAAGCACGTCGAGTTGTTCAAAGCCTTCGGCGTGCAGCCGCCGGTCTTCGCGCACATTCCGCTCATCCTGAAGCAGAATGGCCCGGGCAAGATGTCCAAACGCGACCAGGGCGCGCTCATCGAGGAATATCAGAAGCGCGGCTACCTGCCAGAGGCGCTGGTCAACTTCCTCTCGCTGCTCGGCTGGTCCCCGAAAGACGACCGCGAAAAAATGCCCATCGCGGACATCATCGCGCTCTTCGATTTCCCGGGGATCAACCAGAGCAACGCGCGTTTCGACGACAAGAAACTCGCGCACATGAACATGGCTTACCTGCTGGAGTTGACGGCGGACGTCTTCGTGGTGCAGGCCCGTGCGTATTACGAGAAGCTGGGCACGCCGGTGGCGGCGGTGGCGCTGGCGGCTGATCCGGTGTATTTCCGCGAGGTGCTGCTCATCAGCCAGCCGAAGATCAAGGGACTGGAGGAATTGCCCGCCTACACGGCTTATTTCTTTGCCGAGGATTTTGCCATCGACGCCAAGGTGCGCGACAAGGTCATGGGCAAGGGTGATCCGAAGGCGCGACTGGCCGAGTTGGCCGAGGCGCTGGCGACGGCGGATTTCTCAAGCGACACGGCCATCGAGGAAACGATCAAGGCGCTGGCTACGGCGAAGGGGCTGGGCTTCGGTGATTATCAGTCGGTCGCACGTCTCGCCGTGAGCGGCACAAATGTCGGCCCGAGTCTCACGAGCATGTTCCGCGTGCTCGGACGCGAACGCGTGCTGGCGAGCTTTGCACGACTGGCGGCGTGAGGTCGGCGGGAGCGAGTAAACTCGCTCCCGCATTCCGATCCCTTACTTCGCCCAGTTATCCTTGAGCGAGATCGTGCGGTTAAACACGAGCTTGCCGGGGGCGCTGTCTTTGCTGTCCAAGGCGAAGTAGCCGATGCGTTCAAATTGGATGCGGTCTTCTAGCGTGGCGTT
>JAHFTG010000192.1:0-2444 GCA_023269455.1 Opitutaceae bacterium
CCCCGTGGTATGCGAAGCGGTTCGGGCCCGCACGACCGTTCAAAGTGAAGATCATCACCATCACTTCTCGTGCGGATTTCGAGGCGGCGGTCGCCGAGTATCTGGCGTGGCGCGTGCAGTTCTGCGACGAGCAAGGTGAGTTGCGTCCGCAATACCGGCCCGGCCCGATGGTCGCATCGTTCATGCGCGATCCCGATGATCCGGTATTCACCCGTGAATCAATTCCCGTGCCCAAAGGTCCGGTGGAGACGTGGTAAAACGTTTTCTCAAGACAACGAGGAAACCCCGATTAACCTAGTAAGACTTGCTCGTGATAGCACCCGAGCGGTCACGAAAAAAGAATTCCTGTCGAACCGTATCCAAGTGATCGAAGACGATGCCTCGCGCCGCATCGATCGTGTCGCCGGGTCGCACAAGCAGACCGTTGATGATGGCACGCGGCGAAGCACCGTTGAACACGCCGGAAATTTTCACGGCATCGACCCAGGTAAGAAACTCCGTGCTCGGCGGATGCGGGGGCGGCGGAACCGGTTTCACCGCCACTTTGATCACGGGAGCCTGAGGCGACGTCGCCGAGGGTGCAGGTTGAACCACGGGGTTTTCCGGCACGACGGCAGCCTGTGAAGTAATGGCAGTCACAACCGTTGCAGGTGGCGCGACCATCGTGGCCGGGGGCGGTGTTTTCTTCACAATCAGGACGGGCTCAGGGGCGGGCGGCGCGGCAAAAAACATGATGTGCGCGTAGTAGCCGCTGCCGACCAACACCAGTAGCACACCCACCGCGATCACCATTCTGCTCAGGCTAAAACGCGAGGCGCGGGCCGGCGGCTTGAACGGAGCTCGCGACGGTGAAACCAAAACCTCGCCGAGCACACCGGGCGCAGACACATGGGGCGGAACCGGTGCGTCTGTTTTGATTACCGACAGCGGCTTCATCGCCGGTGCCGCCGGAAGCGGCAGCATGCCTATCTCCCCGAAAACAGGAGACGCGGCCGCAGCCGGAGCCATAAAAGCGGGTTCTTCATCGCGACGGGAAGGCGCGATCGGAGCCGTCTGAAGCACAGCCTCGCCCTCGGCGATATTAGCCGGAAGCGGCCTTAATTTTAAACGAGGAATGCCGTCCGTTTCCGTCACCGGTTCAGGCGGCGACACTACTACAGGCGCGGGCGGCGGAACTGCCGGTGCACGCATGGGCAGAACCACAGGCACAGGCGCAGGTGCGGGAGGTGGAATCAGGGTGGGCGACGGCGTGAATTCCACGGGCTCAACCGGCAGCGCCGCCTCGGGCTCGGCTTCGGCCATGAGCTTCGGCTTGAGGCGCAACCGAGGCCCTGATTCCGATGCCGCTGTAGATGATTGGGGCGGAGCGACTGGCACCGGAGCGGGACTGACAGCAGGTGGCGGCGCGGGTGGCTCGACCGGCGAAGGAGTCGCCACCGCAGCCTCCTCGTTACGCACCCGAGGGCGTAAGCGTAAGGGAGGAGGCTGTGACTCGTCGCTCATGATGGCCTCGGAGATAACATCTTTCGGAGGAGGAGGAACTAAATTTTACAAGAAGTCGAAAAAGCGCCTGCTTTTTACCCTCCGGAGGCAGAGATCGGCGGCTTGATTTCGAGCAATTCGACTTCGAAAACCAGTGTGGCGCTGCGCGGGATGACCGGCAGGCGACCGCGAGCGCCGTAGCCAAGTTCGCTGGGCACGATGAGCAGGCGTTTCTCGCCGACTTTCATCAGTTGCAGCCCTTCGTCCCAGCCCTCGATGACCTCATGCCGCCCGACGCGAAAAACGAACGGCTCCCGCGTGAGATTTTGGTCAAATACCTTTCCGTTTAGCAGGGAGCCTTTGTAGCGAACCACGACCCTGTCCCCCGGCTGCGGGAGCGCCCCCGTGCCGGGCTTGATCACGAGCGTGGCGAGACCGGTGGGCGTGCGCTGCACGGCAGGCCACTGATTGTTGATGATTTCGAGATCCTCCATCGGGAATTTCTCGCGCTGCGCATGAAGCGCAAGCGGAGCGATGACCAGAAGAACCCAAAGCGGAAGACGTAAGAAACGCATGGATGAAAAGTGGAAAACAGCCACCACTCCTCCACGACGAAGTGCAGCGGTCAAAGCTTCTTCTTTTCCCGCGTCCGCCTAGAAGGCCTTTGCCACTTAACAAGCGACAAAGGCATGGATGGATTTTAGCGGAGAGACTTATCGTTGGCCGCGAAAACCGCCACCGCCGCCACCCTGGCGTCCACCACCACCGCCACCGGATGAGCGGCCTTGTTGCGGACGACCGCCACCCGCTCCACCACCACCACCGCCGCCGCCGCGACGCTGGTTATTCTGACCTTTTTTCGGGTAGGAAGGATTCACGACAAAAGGCTGGTAAGGGAAACCTTCGAGACGCAGCTCGGGGATTTTCGCGCCGATGAAGCGCTGGATATCACGGATGTCGTC
>JAHFTG010000192.1:2454-4936 GCA_023269455.1 Opitutaceae bacterium
GACGAGCGTGAACGCATCGCCCACCGCCATCGCGCGTCCGGTGCGGCCGATGCGGTGAACGTAATCCTCGGGATTCTCGGGCACGTCGTAGTTGATGACGTGCGTGACGCCGGCGACGTCGATGCCGCGCGCGGCGATATCGGTCGCAACCATCACTTCGTATTTGCCGCTCTTAAAACCTGCGAGCGCCTCGATGCGCTGGTTCTGCGAACGGTTCGCGTGCAACACGGCAACGGTGTGCTTGGCGGATTTGAGGCGGCTGGCGATCTTGTCGGCACCATGCTTGGTGCGGCTGAAAACGAGCACGCTTTGGAAATCAGTTTTTTCCAGCAGCGCGACCAGCAGGTCGAACTTCTGCGCCCAAGCGACCGGATAGAGCGCATGGTTGACCGATTGGTTGACGGAGCGATTAACCCCACACTCGACGCGCTCGGGATTCTTCAAGGCGAAGGACGCGACGGCCGCGATTTCCGGCGGCACGGTGGCGGAGAAAAACAGCGTCTGGCGGCCTTTCGGGCAGCGGGAGATGATGTCTTTGACGACGGGCAGGAAGCCCATGTCGAGCATGCGATCCACTTCGTCGAGCACCAAGATTTCGATGGTGTTGAGCGAGAGTTCGCCGCCCTTGATGTAGTCCATCAAGCGGCCGGGCGTGGCGGAAATCACATCGACGCCTTTTTTGAGTTCGTTGCGCTGGGCGCCGTAGCCGACACCGCCAAAAAGGGCGACCGTGCGGAGATCGGTGAAGCGGGCAAAGTCGCGGAAGGCGGTTTCGACCTGCGCGGCGAGTTCGCGCGTGGGCTCGAGGATGAGCACGCGGGGAGCGCGGCCGTGGGCACCGAGCTTGGAAAGAATGGGAAGCGCGAAGGCGGCGGTCTTGCCGGTTCCAGTCTGGGCGGAAGCGATGAGATCGCGGCCGGAAAGCACCACAGGAATGGCGCGGAGTTGGATGGGCGTCGGGTCAGTGTAACCGGCGGCGACGACACCGCGCATCACGGGCGCGGAAAGATTGAGTGCATTAAAAGGCATGGGAATGAATCGTTGCGAAGAAGGAATCCGACTTGATCCAGTCGGTAGGGGCCGGTCTTCGAACGGCCCAAGGCCCGCGCGGAAGCAAAAACCCGCATGCGGGCGCTTCCTAAACGTGCAAATTCGTAAAAATGAAAAAGGGCGAAGCGCGATTAGGCGCTTCGCCCTCGAAAATCATGATCGGCCGTTTAGGCCGAAGTCAGATTAGTAACGGCGATCGCCGCCGCCGGAGCGGCCGCCACCACCGAAACCGCCACGGCGTTCGCCGCCGCCGCCGCCGAAGCCGCGACCGCCGCCACCGCCGCCGCCACCAAAGGAACGGCCAGCGCCTTCTTCCTTCGGACGGGCTTCGTTAACGGTGAGAGCGCGGCCGCCGAGATCGGCACCGTTCAGCTTCTCAGCCGCGATTTTCGCCTCTTCGGGCGAGCTGAAGGTGACAAACGCGAAACCGCGGGGGCGGCCAGTCATTTTGTCCATGGCGACGTAAACGTCGGTCACGTTACCGAATTGACCGAAAGCAGAGCGGAGCTCGTCTTCGGAGGTCTTGAAGGACATGTTGCCAACGTAGAGTTTGGAACTCATAGTGATGATTCGTCGATCCCCGTCCGCTGCCAGTCCGTTCCCGACTATCGGGTTTCAAATCATCCCGGGACCAATGCCCCACTGACGACTCACCAGTTCCTGTCATCTAACGTTTCTCTGACGATGAAGCCGCTAGAAATGCCGAGGGATTGCCTAAGCGCAAGAAAAATCGTGACATCCACATCCGGCTGGTCAAAGGCAGCCTCTGCCATCTCCCGTGCGAGTGCGTTGTTGCAGAACGGGGGCAACGGGATTGGTTGATGGAAAACCTTCCTAAAACCCATGCCCTTCGTCCCCGGTCTTCGCAGTTGTTACTCACTGGTTGGCGGCCTCGTTTACTTCGGCCGGATGCTCGACAAGATCCGCCTTCACGCCGCCGGCAGGCTCCCCTCCGATTATCATGCGAACCTCGGTATCGGCTTCGACGCCCGCACCTGTGGCTTTCTCGGCATTGGCTATGAAACCCTCAAAACGCGCACGCTTGCCGGCGGTTGCGACGAGGAAATCCTGGCCTGGGCCTGCCAACAAGGCGGCCCGCGCTCCGACGCCGACCGCTATCAATGGAACCGCTTCATGACAAAAATCGGCTGGCGCGACGACCGCAGCCCTGTCCTTCGCGAACGCATCCTGGCGTGCGGATTGGGCAACCACGTTAACCCCATCGAAACGTTCTTCGACCTCAACGACTCTGACGAAGGCCGCGATCCGGTGGCGGCGCGATCATGGGAACTCAAGGAACCCCGCGTGATCCTCCTCATGGGCGTGTCCGGCAGCGGCAAAACCACCGTCGGCCGCCTGCTCTCGCAAACCCTCGGCTGGCGATTCACCGATGCGGACGATTTTCACCCGCCAGCCAACATCGCCAAGATGT
>JAHFTG010000193.1 GCA_023269455.1 Opitutaceae bacterium
TCGGTCAGGGAGGGCATTACGGGGGCAAATCGAGGGCTGTTCAGTCCGTTGAGGGAGCTTCGGGCCAGAGATCGTCGCCTTTGTCTTGGTTGGGCGCGAGATCGCCGGGAAGGCGGACGCCCTCGATGATGACATCGACTTTGGAAACGTTTTTGCCGGTCATGGCGATGACCTGCTTGCGCACGGAAACCTGCACTTCGTAGGCGGTTTTGCCGATTTCGGCGCCGTAGTTCACGATCAGGCGGAGTTCGATAGCGTAGGCGTCTTCGGTGTCTTCGCTGACTTTGACGCCGCGGTGGTCGGATTCGCGCTTGGCGAAGAGTTCGCTGATGCCGTCCACGATGCCGCCGCCGACGCCTGCGACGCCCGCGACTTGGAGGGTGGCGAGGCGCACGATGCTGGCGACGACGTTGTGGTTGATCTTGATGTCGCCCAGCTCCGGCTGGTCGTCGAAGCGGGCGGAGGGTGTGAACTCGGGCGATTGCATGGTAATTAAGTGGTTTTAGGAAACGCGTTTGGGGTTATGGTTGCAAGGCTGGCTCAGATTTTTGGGCAAAAAAACTCCCGCGGCGGGTGGCGCGCGGGAGCAGTGGGGCCGTAATGGGCGTTTAGGAGAACAGGTCCGTGGGGGTGCGGGCGAAGAAGTCCTCCATGTAGGCGGTGGTGGCCTTGCCTTCGATGAAGGTGGGGTCGCACATGATCGCCTTGTGGAGGGGGATGGTGGTCTTGATGCCGCGGATGAGGTATTCGTTGAGGGCGCGGTAGGTGCGCTGGATGGCGGTCTGGCGATCGCGTCCGTAGCAGATGAGTTTGCCGATCATCGAGTCGTAGTAGGGCGGGATGGTGTAGCCAGAGTAGGCGTGGGAATCGACGCGCACGCCGTGGCCGCCGGGGGCGTAGTAGAGGCCGATGGTGCCCGGGGAGGGGATGAAGTTGCGCGCGGGGTCTTCGGCGTTGATGCGGCACTCGATGGCGTGCTTCTCGAACTTGATGTCGCTCTGGTCGAAGGCGAGTTTCTCGCCGTTGGCCACGAGGATCTGCTGCTTGATGAGGTCGATGCCGGTGCATTCCTCGGTGACGGGATGCTCCACCTGAATGCGGGTGTTCATCTCGATGAAGTAGAAGTTACCCTTGGCATCGACGAGGAACTCGATGGTGCCGGCGTTCTCGTATTCGGCGGCCTCGGCGGCCTTCACGGCGAATTTACCCATGCGTTTGCGCAGATCGGGCGTGAGGAAGGGGGAGGGAGACTCTTCGATGAGCTTCTGGTGGCGGCGCTGGATGGAGCAGTCGCGCTCGCCGAGGTGGAGAACCTTGCCGTGGGAGTCGGCGAGGATCTGGAACTCGATGTGGCGGGGTTTCTCGATGTATTTCTCGATGTAAACGGAGCCGTTGCCGAAGGCTTTTTCGGCTTCGTTGCGGGCGACGTGGTATTCCTTGGCGAAGGAAATGTCGTTGTGGGCGATGCGCATGCCGCGTCCGCCGCCGCCGGCTACGGCCTTGATGATCACGGGATAACCGATCTTGCGGGCGATTTTAACGGCCTCGGATTCGTTTTCCACGGGGCCATCGGACCCGGGAACGGTGGGGACGCCGGCTTTTTTGACGGTGTCTTTGGCGACGGCTTTGTCGCCCATCATGGCGATGGACTTGGACTTGGGGCCGATGAACTTGATGTTACACGATTCGCATTGCTGGGCGAATTTGGCGTTTTCGGAGAGAAAACCGTAACCGGGATGGATGGCGTCCACATCGGCGATCTCAGCGGCGGCGATGATGCGGTCGGCGCGCAGGTAGCTGTCGCTGCCGCGCGGGCCGCCGATGCAGATGGCCTCGTCGGCGAGCTGCACGTGGAGTGACTGCACGTCGGCCTCGGAGTAAACGGCGAGTGTTTTGATGCCTAGCTCGCGGCAGGCGCGGACGATGCGAAGGGCGATTTCACCGCGATTGGCGATGAGGATTTTTTGAATCATCGAGAAGGTAGGATATAAACAAACCGCTAATTCACACTAAGATGCGCCGATGTAGCGGCGAAATTAGTGGGGGTTAGCGGTTTTAGGGGTTTATGAAAATAGAGCGAAGATCAGCCCAGTTTTACTTTGAAGAGCTTCTGGCCGTATTCGACGGGCTGGCCGTTTTCCACCAAGGCTTCGAGCACGGTTCCTTTGATCTCAGCCTGGATTTCGTTCATGATCTTCATGGCTTCGATGATGCAGATGACGGAGGTTTCGACGGTCTTCGTGCCGACTTCCGCGTAAGGCTTACTCTCGGGGGAAGCTGAGCGATAGAATGTACCCACCATCGGGGACTTGATGTAGCCGATGCCGGCTTCATCGCCAGCGGGAGCGGCCGGAACAGAGGGTGCGGAGGGTGCTGCCGGGGCCGGAGTGGAGGGTGCGGAGTTGTTTTCGCTGGAAGCACCGAAGGGGGAGTAGGAGCCTTGGCTGCTGGTGACCAAGGGGAGGCCGTTGGCACCGCGTCGGATTTTCAACTTAAAGCCTTCTTCCTCGACCGCGAATTCGGTCAGCTCGGAGCGCTTCATTAGGTCGATGATTTGTTTGATCTGTTTTAAGTCCAAGATATGCCTCGGTTGAGTTTTCTAAGTGAGGTTAGTTCCAATACTGAAGGGTTACTTTCAAACCCAAGCCATCGTCGTGTGCAATCCCTGATTTTAGCCATAAAATACCTTGAAAGTGGCTTAAAACCGATAAAACAGCCGTTTTTCTAGTGAAAGATGAAGGGTGGCGTGAGCGTAAAATCTTTTAAAGATAGCGGTGATATTACGCAAAAAGACCTGTTTCGTCATAAGCTGAGCAATGCTGGGGCAGGACTGCGCAATTACTGAATTCGGTTCAGTAAACCCTGCGAAATTACATCGTTGTTCGACCTTACCCAAGAGCGGCTGGGCAAACTCCGCGCTCGTAAACTGGCAGCCTTGGTCGGGGTCGAAGATCTCCGGCGTCCCGTAAACGGCCATTGCCTGCGCCACCGCCTGCACGCAAAACGAGGCGTCCAACGTGTTCGACGGCTCCTATGACAGAACGTAGCGGCTGTGCCAGTCGATCACCGCACACAGGTAAACGTAGCCGCCCCGCCTCGGGATGTAGGTGATGTCCGTCGCCCACACTTAATAGGGCCGCGTCACCGCCAGCTCCCTGAGCAGATACGGGTAAACCGGATGCGCCTTCGACACCTTTGACGGGTTCGGTCAGCGGTAAATCGCCTCCAGCCCCATCGCGGCTATCAGCCGGCGCACCCGCTTGCGGTTCACCCGATAGCCCTGCCGTTGCAGCTACCGCGTCATCTGCCGGCTCCCGAAAAACGGATGCGCCGGATAGACCTCGTCGATCACCTTTATCAAATCGAGGTTCTCTTCCAATTCCGGCTCCGGCCGGTGATAATAGGTCGAACGAGGCAGATCCAGCAGTTCGCACTGCCGCACCACGCTCAACTTTGGGTGTTCGGGTTCGATCATGCCGTGTCTTTCCTCGGTCCCCGAGAGGGACAACTTTTTTTGAGCCAGGCGAGTTCCCTCTTCAACTGCCCGATCACCGTATACAGATCCTTCTCACGCCGGGCCCTCTCGATCTCGTCTTTGACCTGCGTCGACGGCTTCGCGAAGACCTCCGGCAGCCGGGCGGCCACCTCCTTCTTCCGCTGACCACCTGCACTGGATGCACCTCGTGGCGCTGCGCTATCACGTGCACCGGCTCGATCCTCTTCAGGGCTTCAAGCCTCACCTTCGCCTTGAACTCCGCACTGAATGAACGTCTCTTTTCAGACATCTTGGACTCCTTTTGGGTTTAATTATCCCTCCGGTCCAACTTTCGGGGTCCACCTCGGCTGACGACTGCCACGGGGGATGAGAGGCCTTTTCGGGCTACTCGCTAATTTCCACGGCAGCACATCTGACTGCATAAACTTTCGTGCCATGCCGAATGCTTTAGCGACTGCACTGGAATCGTAGAGCCAATCCCCCGGGAAGGTTCACGTTGTATCAATTTTATAATTACAATTAAATCCGCGCATTTTGCCTTAAAAAGATCGAATGTGGACGGAGCTTTTTAAAGCGGTGCCAATAAAAATTATTTTATAACAACATGATTATCATATTTATAAGAATTAGATTAAAAGTTTTTTTAGAAAACGCTTGAACCGAGTGACGCAGTTTCCATTGTCCGCACTCCCATCGATGAGCGCCGCTTCAAAACGACGCAACGCGGTGGGGGTTCTTTGAAGTTTTTTTGTAGATGCGGTCTTAATTTTTCTTAAAAAACTTTAAGAAAGTAGTTGACCGCAGAAAACGAAAATGTCTTCTTTGAACTCTTTCCTCTAAACAAGGAAGCTCTTTGAAATTTACTTTGTGCGATTGATTGGGACCCCCAATCAAAAATATATTATTCCAAATACGGATACGGCCTTATGGGCTGTATCCTAGTAGTTCAGAATCACTAGGTTTTGAACTCTCTTTTCGGAGAGTTTGATCCTGGCTCAGAATGAACGCTGGCGGCGTGGTTAAGACATGCAAGTCGAACGGTTTTTCAAATGTAGCAATACCTTTGAAAAGCAGTGGCGAACGGGTGCGTAACACGTGAACAATCTACCTTTTAGTGTGGAATAGCTTGCCGAAAGGCAAATTAATACCGCATGTGGTTGCCGCTCTCATGAGCGACATACTAAAGTCGGGGACCGCAAGGCCTGACGCTAGAAGAGGAGTTCGCGGCCTATCAGCTAGTTGGCGAGGTAACGGCTCACCAAGGCTAAGACGGGTAGCTGGTCTGAGAGGATGATCAGCCACACTGGAACTGAGACACGGTCCAGACACCTACGGGTGGCAGCAGTTTCGAATCATTCACAATGGGCGAAAGCCTGATGGTGCGACGCCGCGTGAGGGA
>JAHFTG010000194.1:0-3850 GCA_023269455.1 Opitutaceae bacterium
CCGATGCGTTTGTGGTCCTGCGAGGTCGGCAAGATGACGTAGTCGCGACCGGAGACGACGACGAGGATGGAGGTCTCCTCGCCGTAGAGGCAGTCTTCGATGAGAATCTGGCTGCCGGCTGAGCCGAATTTGTTGCCCTCTAGCATGTCGTGGACGGCGGCTTCGGCCTCGGCGAGCGTAAGGGCGACGATGACGCCTTTGCCGGCGGCGAGGCCATCGGCTTTGACGACGATGGGGATGGGGCGGGTGCGCAGGTAGGCGAGGGCGGGTGCGACCTCGGTGAACACCCCGGAGGCGGCGGTGGGGATACCGTATTTTTGGAGGAGCTGCTTGGTGAAAATCTTCGAGGCTTCAAGGCGGGCGCCATCGGCTTTGGGGCCGTAGGCGGGGATGTTGACGTCGGCGAGGGCGTCCACGAGGCCGAGGGAAAGCGGGACTTCGGGGCCGACGATCACGAAGTCGATTTTCTCGCGCTGGGCGAGGGCGACGAGGCCGGGGATGTTGTCCACCGCGACGGGGAAAACGGGGATTTCGCGGGCGATGCCGGCGTTGCCCGGCGCGGCGATGACGCGGGGGCTCGCGGGTGAGGCGAGGCAGGCTTTGACGAGCGTGTGCTCGCGGCCGCCGGAGCCGACGATGAGGATGTTGCGCGGAAGTTGAGAGGCAGGAGACGCGGAAGACACGGCAAGGAAAGAGAACGAGTAAGCGGATGAGAACGAGAACGATTTTCAGAGCACCTGGAGCTTCTTGCGGTAGAAGGCCACGACCTCGTCGGGGTCGTCGGTGAAGAGGATGTAGTCGAGCATCCAGGCCGGGGCGCGTTTGGTGCGGACCATCTCGCGGATTTGTTTGCGGAGATCGGTCCAGTATTCGGCGTTGAAAAACACGTAGGGCACGCGCGGGCGGATGCCGAGCTTGAGGTTGCACAGCTCGATGCCGACCTCCTCGAGCGTGCCGACGCCGCCGACGTTGAAGATGCAAAAATCCGCGACCTCAAACCACTTTTGGCGGTAGTGGCGCGAGGTTTCCTGGAAGGTGTTGAAGAAGTCCACGCCGAGTTCGGGCGGCTGGGCTTCGAGTTCTAGGAAGCACGCGCCGGTGAGCGCACCCTTGGATCGGGCCTGATCGGTGGCGAGGCGCATGACGCCACCGCCGCCGCCCGTGAGCACGCCGACGTTGGGGCCGATGAACCCGGTGAGTTTTTGGATGAGGCCGGAGATGCGGTCGGTATCCGCCTGATCGAGACCGACGGCGGAGCCGTAAAAGGCGAGGATGGTGGATTCCTGGAATTTCCGGCCCAGCTCCTCGCGCACGAAAAAGCCGTGGTCTTTTTTGTAGGTGTGGCGGTAGAGGTCGCCCATGCCCGGAGTGAACCAGTAAACTTCGATGCCGATGTCATCGTAGGTTTCGAGCCGGCCGTGGGCGTTGGCCGAAAGAAAAAAGCCGTGGGTGCGCGAGGACTGGCGGAAGATGATGCGTTTCAGCTTCAACTCGGGCAGGCGGGTGAGGAGCTCGATGTGTTCGAGGAGATTCGGGAAGTAATCGATGAGGAGCGTGTCGGCATCGGCGGGGGCGGCGTGGAGCGCCTCGACCATCGTGCGGTAGCCGCAGGTTTTCAGGTTGGCGGCCTTCACGGCCTTGGCGGGCGGGTGGCTGGCGATTTGAAGGAAGAGACTGAAATTATCCATCTTCGCGCTCTGGCCCTTGACGCTGATGTGGGTGCGCGGGCGGGCGGCGGGCTCGGTTTTCGGCGGCCGGGAATCGAGGCACTCGTAAAGATCCTTGGCGGTGGAAAGGAGCCGGGTGCGGCGTTGTTGCAGGCTTTTGAAACGCGGGTCTTCGGACGAGGGCGCGCGGAAGATCTCCACGGAAACCATCGGGTTGACCACCGGTTGGTCGCCGGGGTTGTAGATCTCCAGCATGATATTCGTGCCGAAGGTTTTTATCGGATCAAGCAGGACGGCGCTGGTGTGGATGCCGAAGTTGCCCTCGCCGCGGTTGAGCAAGACGAAGTGCTCCTTCAAATACATGGAACAGCTCGTGAGAACGCCCGATTGCGGCGGGATGGTGAGCATGTCCGTGTCGTGGCGGACCTGGACCTTGTCGAGATAGGCACGGCCGGCGTCGCCGCTCACGAGGCGTTCGAAGGCGGGGCGCTGGAGCCGCGGGTTGAGCGTGTAGCGCACGCGGTGCGGCGTGAGGAATACCCGGCCTTCGCGGTCGATGCTGATGGTGTTGGGCAGCTTCAGGCGGTTGGACTGGATGGCGTCCCAGATCTCGGCGGTGGAAAGTTTCGCATGGTCCGGCGCATGAAACAGGCGCCCCACGGGCGTGCCGACCCGCAGAAGTTTTTTCCAATATGCGGCGTGGGGGAAACTCTGGTCGTAGAGAAAGGCCTCGGCATCCTGCACCAGGCGGGAACCGTCGATCCGGGGGGCGCCCCGGGTGATCATCTCGATGCCGATGCGGGCGAGCGTGCTGCGCTCGGTGAAGTGCAGCGCATCGAGCCGCGTTTTCAGAAAATCAAGCTCGGCCGGGTGGCGGGGCCAGAAGGCGAGGGTGAGTGCGAGGGTGCGTTCATCCTTCGGTTTGATGGCGAGAATCTGTCCGTCCTGACTCGTCCAAAATGGGTCGGATTGCATGGGGGGATCGCGGGTTAATCAACGTGGCTTTGGACGCCGACACAAGGAACGAGTATGGGGTTGCCAACGGATGCGCGCGAAGGCATCGCTTTTATTTCGCGGCACAAATCCCCTTGCGCCGTTTCTATCCTCATCCTCAACGCATGAAACTTATCTCCACGTTCAAGGCTGCCATTCTTTCCCTCGGCGCCGCCGCCCTCCTTTCCGCCGCTGATGCGCCCGCGCCTGCGGTCGCCGTCCCGGCACCCGCCGCTCCGGCTGCGCCCGCTGCACCGAAGTTCACGGAGCCCCAGCTCCTCGAAACTTTCGGCTGGTTCGTCGGTCGCCGCATCGGCATCAGCGAACTCGGCTTCACCCCTGATCAGGTCGCGGCCATCATCAAGGGCATCCAAGAGTCCGCCGCCGGCAAGGAATCGCCTTTCAAGATCGAGGAAGTCGGCCCCGAGCTCGATAAATTCATGCAGGCCAAGCAGGCGGAATACACCGCGAAGGTCGGCGCGAAGAGCAAGGCCGAGAGCGATAAATTCTTCACCGACGTGAAGGCCAAGAAGGGCGTCATCGCCCTCCCGAGCGGCCTCTGCTACGAGATCGTCAAGGAAGGCACCGGCGCCTTCCCGAAGGCCACTGACACGGTGAAAGTTCACTACACCGGCACGCTCGTGAACGGCACGAAGTTCGACAGCTCCGTCGATCGCGGCGAGCCCGCCGAGTTCCCGCTGAACGGCGTGATCCCCGGCTGGACCGAGGGTCTGCAAAAGATCAACAAGGGCGGTAAGATCAAACTCTACGTTCCCTCCGATCTCGCTTACGGCGCCGAAGGCCGCCCGCCAACCATTCCTCCCGCCGCGACGCTGGTGTTCGACGTCGAGCTGCTCGACATCAAGGAGACTCTTCCTGCCGCTCCGGCTTCGGCTGAAGCCGCCGCGCCTGCCGATGCTCCGGCCGCCGTGTCTGCTCCGGCCGGCATGTAATCGGGCTCGTTCATCGTCTCATCCGACGACTCCGCGCCCTCCGCTGAAAAGCGGAGGGCGTTTTTTTGCGCAAATGTCACGCGTCGCGCTGGCCGGAGGGTTGCACGCCGTCGCGCCGCGCGTCACGAACATGGGTTGAGTCGCATGAACATCGCCCTCGTCACCGAGACATTTCCGCCGGAGGTCAACGGCGTCGCCATGACGTTGAGCCGGTTGGTCGGCGGGATGCGCGCGCGC
>JAHFTG010000194.1:3860-4868 GCA_023269455.1 Opitutaceae bacterium
GGACACGAGGTGGAAGTGGTGCGTCCGCGTCAGAAAATTGAAGTGAAGGCGAAGAGCGTGGGCGGCAAAGTGCCGGTGGCGGACACGCTCGTGCCGGGCATGCCGATCCCCTTTTACAGCACGTTGCGCATGGGGCTGCCGGTCACGGGCCGATTGAAGGCGCGCTGGCGTGAACGCAGGCCGGACGTGGTGCATGTCGCCACGGAGGGGCCGCTGGGGCTGGCGGCTTTGCGGGCCGCGCATCTGCTCGGGCTGCCGGTGACGTCGAGTTTCCATACGAACTTCCACCAATACGGCGGTCACTACGGACTTCAGCTCGGGCGTGATCTGGCGCTGCGTTACATGCGGTGGTTTCACAACCGCACGCGTTGCACGATGGTGCCGGCGTCGGACTTGAAGGCGCAACTGGCGGACGATGGTTTCGAGCGGTTGACGGTGCTGGCGCGCGGGGTGGACGGAGCGTTGTTTTCACCGGCAAAGCGCAGCGAGGCATTGCGCGCGACGTGGGGCGTGCAGCCGGATGCGCCGGTGGTGATTTATGTGGGGCGCATCGCGGCGGAGAAGAATCTGGCGCTGGCGGTGGAGGCGTTTCTGGAGATGCAGCAGGCGGAGCCGCGCGCGAAGTTCGTGCTGGTGGGGGACGGGCCGGAGCGCGAGCCGCTGGCGAGGCGTTATCCGCAGTTTCACTACGCGGGCATGCGGCGCGGGGAGGAGCTGGCGGCGCATTACGCGTCGGCGGATGCGTTTGTCTTCCCGAGCGTGACGGAGACGTTTGGCAACGTGGTGACGGAGGCGCTGGCGAGCGGGCTGGTGGTGCTTGCTTACGATTACGCGGCAACGCGTGAACACGTGCGCGGGGGAGAAAACGGGTTCAGCGCGAGGTTCGATGATCGCGGGGCGTTTCTCGCGGCGGCGCGCGAGGTGATGGCGCGTCGGGTACAGTGGCTGGTGATCCGCCGGGCCGCGCGGACGACGGCGGAGGGCATTACCTGGGAATCGATCTTCGAC
>JAHFTG010000195.1 GCA_023269455.1 Opitutaceae bacterium
GGGGCGGCGGCAGGTGCCGTGGCGAGGATATCGTCGCCAAGAATATCGTCGGTGGCAGGTTTCTTGGCCGGAGCCGCCGCGGTTGGCTTGGCGGCGGGAGCGGCCAAGTCGTCACCACCAAGGATGTCATCTCCGACCGGAGCCGGTTTGGCGGGAACCGATGGTTTGGCGACCGGAGTGTCGTCTCCAAGAATGTCATCGCCGGGGGCGGATGGGGCGGCGGGTTTAGGGAGGGAGGCGACGGGCTTATCCGCAGGTTGGGCCGTTGCGGGCAGGGTGGGTAGGATGCCTTTACGGTAGTTGGGCACCTCGACAAAGAGATCGGGCCACCAAGCGGCCTTGGCGGCGAGAAGGGTGTCGACCGGGAGTTGCGCCAGCATCGCCGGAGTGAGTTCGGATTTTCCGGAGATCTTATTGAGCCGGCTGATCAGGGCGGCTTGACCCTCGGTGGCGAGGTCAAAGAACAGTGACTTTATGCGCCACGCGGTGCGATCTACGGCGTCAAGCTGGGAGGCGGAAGCCGAGGTGAGATCGAGCGGGTCAATGCCTTCGATGGCCGCGAGATCGTCGGTCGCTTTTTTATCGGAGGATAGGAGTAGTTTGATGAAAGGGTTGACGGGGCCTTCAGCATAAACGGGCCATTGGCCGACGGAGTGGCCTTTGGCAGCGAGTGTCTTTATGTCGAGGCCGGGCACTCGGAAGAAGGCGATACCCTTGGCGCCGGCGCGACCGTCTCCCTTGATTTGCGCTTCGTGACAGGCGGCGCAGGTCTGCGCGAAACTCTTGACGAGCATCTTGCCCTGGGAATCGGCGGGGGTGTGGCAATCGAGGCAGGAGGCGGGGGCACGTGCGCTGTTCGCCGGGTCCAGAAAATGTTTCTGGAGATGTGAGGCGTGGTCAAAAATGATGCGCGTGCGCCGTTTGTAGGGGTAATTGCCAAAGCCCGGGTGACCATCGGCAAAGCTCTTGAATGCGGTTTGGTGGCAGACCTGACATTGGTTGTTGTCGATCATGCGAATGTCGGCCGCGCGCCCTTGATGCTCTTTGTGGCAGGCGGTGCAGTCGATGCGTTGATTGGCGAGAGGCACACGAGCGATCTTCGCGGCGTGCATCAGCAAGGTTTCGCTGCTGATGGTCGGAGTGGCGGACGGGTGTTTTGATGAAAACTGGTCGGGGGCGCGTCCGTGGGGGAGAATTGGTTGAGCGCCGAGATCGTGACATGCGAGGCAATGTGTGCTGGTCGCCGGGTGATTGGCGATAAGCCGTCCCATGCCGGAGGCCACGTCGCCGGGTGCGATGGCGTGACAGTCGGCGCAGGTCGCTTCGGATGTGGCGTGGGCGGCGGTGAGTTTACCGGGGCTGATCCAACTATCCGGAGCACGTCCGCCCAAGGCAAAGAGAAGAAAACCGAGGGTGACCGCCACCGCAGCCAGACAAAAAAGCCCGCGACGGCTGCGTAGCGTGCGAATCGGCTGGCAGGGCGGTGTCACGCAGCCGCAGGTGCCGTCGGGGTTGGGGCCACCAGAGCACGGGCCGCCAAACTCGGGTGTGCGGGTGCACAACCAACGGGCACCTTGACGACGGGGAAGGCATTCGCCGCCGGCTTGGCATTTGCCTTTTTTGTCGGGGCCTAGCTGACAGGAATGTCCATCGCAGGCGTGGCCGCAGACCCACGGTTGGTTGGGGCGATCATAGCTGCCTTTTTCGATGCCGAGAATTTTGCGAAGGAGGCTCATGCGACGGTGCCGGTTACCGGAGTGATGCGGTGTAGCTGAACGCTATGCAGGCGTGCACGACTCCGAGAATCACCAAGCTATAAGTGAGCGGGATATGGATGAACAACCAGGCTTTGAGCAAAAACATGCCCGCGTATTGGGTATCCAAGTCGCGCTTGGCCTCGATGATGTCGGCGAGCTCTGCGGCAATGGCGTGTTCCTGCTCGTTGAGATAGCGCTGAAAGGCTTTGAATTCGGCGGTGATCCGGACGTGACCACGGTTCTTTCCGAGGAGGAACATGAACCAGTTCGGGCGGCTAGTCAGATAGGCGCGAAGGTGCTTGCCGTAAAAATCGGACACGCTGGTGGAGGCGGTCGTTTCCTCGGCCTTGAGCACGAGCGCGTCCGTGTGTTCGAGCAGGCGGTGGCTCAATCCCGGGATGCGTTCGAAAACGATGGGCTCCCCAGACCGAGTAAGTCGAGGCGGCAGCGTGCGGCTGAGAATCAGCCCGAAGACACCGCTGCCGGCCACGATCACAAACAGTGCGGCGAGAATCTGGTTCATGGTTCCATGGGGCCATTGCCAGTCGAGGTGCAACAGGAACACGAATACACTCAGCCATCCTGCGTAGGCGTGAAATTGCATCCAGGTGGAAGCCTTGAGTAGGGGAAGAAACGGCAGTTTTTTTCGCGCGTTGAACAACGTCAGCAGCACGATCAACGCGAAGAGCAGGACGCCGGTGCAGATCGTCAGGGGATAAAAGGCGATGCGCAGCACGACATGCCCGATGTAAAGGGCGGCCACGAGCACGAGAAGGGTGATAATCGCGCGCTGGCGGGACCGGATGGATCATCGATGCAGAGGTCGCACTTGGTGGCCTGCATGATGGGCGTCTGAGAGGACTGATCGAGCATGGGGCGGCCGCTTTCGTCCCGAATGGCGACCATCTGTATGTTGTCGTAAGGGCAGCTGTTGGCGCAGGTGGAGCAACCGATGCAGGTTTCGTGATTGATCACGACTTCGCCATGGGATGAGTCGCGATGGATGGCGCCCGTGGGACAGCCGATCATGCAAACGGGATCAACGCAGTGCATGCAGGCTTGCGCGATCATGACGCCGTCATGCACGGCACCCTGGCGGGTGAAGCGCGGGTTGTTGTCGTGACCGGCGGCACACGCGCGCACGCAGTCGTCGCAACGCGTGCAGCGGGCCAGGTCGATGAGCATGCTGGCCTTGCCGTTGATAAAACGATTTTCGACGAGGAACTCGACCATGTCGGTGTCGAGACGACTTGAGGTTTCGGAGACGGCTCGGCTCGCGGCAAAAACCGGGAGTAACAGTGCGAGCTGTTCGGGCGGCAAACCCGGAAGGATGATCTGCTCGACAAGCGCGGTGGGAATGAAAAGCGTGTCAACGTAACCGACGGCGCGGAGGCTTTGATGCAGGGCGGTGGGTGCGCCCGGATTTTTCCAGTTGTGGTAAAGTTCGGCCAGACCGTAACAGCTGCCTTTGCCCAGATAGCTGACGGTGCGCTCGCTGTGGTTGTAGCGTTCGCTCAGACGGGCAAATCCGCCGCGAATCATGAGAAGCCCGTTCGCATATTCACCTTCGCGAGCGATGATGGGCTCGCGGGCCAGGCGTTCGGCGTGGGTGGAGTCGGCGGCGGGCGAGGACGCGTTCCAGTCAAAATTCCCGTGGGTGTCAAAGCGGGTGTGCTCGCTGATGAGCTTCAGGTTTTCCTCGCTGAGATGCTTCAGGATGGGCGTTTCGAGCAGGTGGGCCAAAAGACTGCGTTCACGGTAGAGGCGGTCGATGTGCTCTTTCCACACCGGTGCGTAGCGGCGGATATCACGGAGGCCTTGCCAGCGGATTTCCAGCATGCTGCAGGGGCCATCGGCGAGAATAGAGCTCGTGCGCGGCGTGCGACTCAATGCAGCCAGTTCGCCGAAAATTTCGCCCGCATTTAGCCGGACCGTTTTGTATTTGTTCAGCACACCCGGCACGTCCTGAAGGAACATGCCGGAAGGTGATTTCGACTGCGTCCGGGAGCTTTTTTGGGTGCCGGAATTACGGCGAACTTCGGGGTAGGCGGGAGGTGAAAATGCCTTGCCTAGGCGACGCCAGAATCCGGTTCTGTTTTTAGGGCTGCGCCCCAGTAGATCTGCGGGCAGCTCGCCCAGAACCACGCGGACACTCCCGTCGAGGATGAGAAAGGCAGAGTGCCCGTAATCGCCCTGGCGGACGACCATTTCGCCTTCTTTGAACTCGGCTATGCGACAGTCGTTAAGGAGAATGCCTTCTAGCGGGAGGCGGCTTGGAAATCGACTGGCATCGATCGTTGAAAATGGGGGTCTGGCGAGGAGTTCTGCAACTATGGATTCCGTCATACTCGCCGAGAAGGGAACACCCCATCGCTTGGGGCGTTCCTTGAATGCGAGTCCTTCGGGTAGCTCGTCTGCGGTAGGGGGCGAGGCCACGGTGGGATGAAACTGACGGACGCTGCTTAGTGAGCGGGAACAGCGTAGGGCGTGCCCTTGTATTCACTGGTCGGAGGCAGGAGCGAATCGATGCCGGCCAGGCGATCACCGGTGACCTTATCGGCAAAGTCACGCCCGAGGGCGGATATTTTGTCAGCCACGGCGTTGAGTGCCTCGCCGTTGTTCAAGCGAAGCTCGGCGGTCTTGGCGACGGCGATAATCGCGGCCATTTCGTCGGTGGGGGCGGCGGCTTGGATCGCGTCGAGTTGCTTGCGGGCAGCGGCGGCGCGGCGGGCGTTGGTAACTGCATAGATAGCCTTCTCGGTCGCACGGCCGACGGCGCGCAGACTGTATTCGACGTCAAGAATGCAGCCTACGGTGTAGAGCATGCGCTTTCTTTCAGGAGTGGCCTCGGGGTTGGACTTGTTGTCCGTGTGAAGGATGCTGTGGCGAACTTCGCCCTGAGACCAGGTGAGGAGATTGAAACCGGCGCTGCCCGTGGTGTGGCCGCCTTTGTTGGCGAGCTCTTCGTTAGTGACGATGTGGCACTGATAACAGTTTTGGCCGACGTTATAGAGGTTTTCGGGATACAACATGCCGAGGGAGGCTGCCTTGGCGCGACGGGCGATGCGGTGCTCGGCGGGTTCGGTCGC
>JAHFTG010000196.1 GCA_023269455.1 Opitutaceae bacterium
GCCGGCTGGGGATTTCGCTTTTGCTGGGAGTGTTCGCGAGCGCGGGGATCATTTATTTTTTGACGCGGTTGATGGGCGTGGTGATCGGATTTAACCCGACGGAGAGTTTGTTTTTGGCGGGCATGTTGATGATCTCGTCGTCATCGATCATCGGCAAGGTGCTGCAGGAAGTAGGCTCGACGCACGAGCGCGCGGGGCAACTGGCGATGGGCGTTTCGGTGCTCGAAGACGTGGTCGCGGTGGTGATGCTCACGGTGCTGTCGTCGGTCGTGCAATTCGGCGGGCAGGGAGGAGGAGGCGCGCATATCGGGCAGACGATCGGGATGTTCAGCGCCTTCGTGGTGCTGGCGGGCATCGCGGGGTTGCTGCTGGTGCCGTGGTTGCTGCGCAAGATGAGTGTGGCGGTCGATGACGAGTTGCAGACGCTCGGGATGGCGGGGTTGCTTTTCGGACTGGCGATCCTGGCGAATCACGCGGGGTATTCGCTGGCGCTGGGGGCGTTTTTATTGGGCACGATCGTGGCGGAGACGCCGCACCGGCACCAGATCGAGCGGACGTTTGCGGGGATGCGGGATGTGTTCAGCGCGGTGTTTTTTGTGGCGATCGGCATGCAGATCGACCTGCGCGTGGTCGGGGCGGAGTGGGCGCTGATTCTCGGCGTGGGCGTGTTCACGCTAATCGCGCGCACGCTGGCGGTGAGCACGGGGCTGGCGTTGATCGGCACGCCGGCGAAGGATGCGTTTCGCGTGGGGCTGACGGCGCTGCCGATCGGTGAATTTTCGTTCGTCATCGCGCAACTGGGGATCACGGCGGCGGTGGTGCCGCCGAAATTTTATCCGCTGGCGGTGGGGGTGTCGTTGCTCACGACGCTGGCTTCGCCGGTGCTCACGCGGCGGTCGCAGAGGATTAGTGAATGGGTGTTCGCGCGGCAGCCGCGCTGGCTGGAGGCGTGGCTGGCTTACTATTCGGGGTGGCTGGACCGCGTGCAGGCGCGGCAGAAGAGGAACCTGCTCTGGCAACTCAGCAAAAAGCGCCTGATCCAGGTCGGCGTAGAGGTATTGTTCGTGACGGGATTACTGGTGTTTTCGGAGCAGATGTTTTCGGCGGTGCAGGACTGGCTGGGGCGCGACTGGCTGTTTCCCAGCGGGCCGGTGGTGTTGTTCTGGCTGGTGCTGAGCGTGCTGATCATCGCGCCGCTGGTGGCGATCTGGCGAAATCTGTCGGCGATGGCCATGCTCTATGCGCAGGTCTCGACGCAGGGAAATCCACGCGCGGCGCGGCTGGCCCCGCTCATGGAGACGGGACTAAAAACTGTCTCGGGTGTGGCGATGTTCATCTGGCTGGCGTCGTTTTTGCCGACGGGCGGATCGGTGAAGTGGCTGCTGATGGGCACGCTGCTGGTGATGACGGGCGCATTGTTTTTGTTGAAGCGAAAGATCGTGTATTGGCACAGCGAGTTGGAGGTGGAATTGCAGGGGCTGCTCACGGGCGGCGACGAGCGGATGAGCGCGACGGCGGCGCCGTGGCTACGTCCGCACGAGGACTGGAATCTGAGCGTGGGCGAGTGCGTGTTGCCCGATCTGGCGGACTGCCAGGGGAAGCGCATCGCGGAGCTCGGGCTGCGCTCGAAATTCGGCTGCACGGTGGTGGGTATCGAGCGGCAGGGTTACATGATCTCGCTGCCCGCACCGGATGCGGTGCTGTATCCGCGCGACAAGTTGCTGCTGATGGGCACGACCGCGCAGCTGGCGGCGGGGAAACA
Organism: Opitutaceae bacterium; assembly: GCA_023269455.1. GTDB lineage: Bacteria > Verrucomicrobiota > Verrucomicrobiia > Opitutales > Opitutaceae > Rariglobus. The sequence continues at coordinate 1,763 of JAHFTG010000196.1, forward strand.
TTTTTTGACGGGCGTATCGGGACTGCCGCCGGCGCTGTCGGAGTTTGATGACGTGCGCATGGAGTCGCTGCCGGTGCCGGCGGGGAGTCCGGCGGCAGGGCGAACGCTGCGGGAGCTATCGCCCGCGCAGGTTCACCAGGTGCAGATCGCGGGAATCAATCGCCAGGGGTTTCGCATTCTGAATCCGGGGGCGGACGAGGCGGTGCGGGCGGGCGACGAGTTGCTCACACTGGGGACGCCGGCGCAGTTGCGGGCGTTCAAGGTCTGGCTGGCGGAGGCGGTGGTGTCCGCGTAGGTCGCGTCAGGGCGATGCGGACACGAAAAAGGCGCACCGGTTAAGGTGCGCCTGAGGGAACACGGGAAGACCGGGGCTTAGTTTGAGCCGTGGGTCTTGGTGATCTCGGGCTTGGAGGCTTCGACCGCTTTGGGAGCGGGTTTGGAGTCGGCGATTTCCTCGTGGGATTCGTCGGAGGCTTTCTTGAATTCCTTGATGGATTTGCCGAGGCCCTTGGCGAGTTCGGGGAGTTTCTTGGCTCCGAAGAGCAACAGGACAACCGCCAGGATGAGGAGCATTTCCCAACCACCAAACATGCCGGCGAGAACGGGATTAAAAAGACTATTCATGGTTCAGTGAGCGTTACGCTCGGGTCGTGGGAGTGGCAAGGGGGAAAGAAGGCGGCGCGGGCCGGGCAACTTTAACGTGTGGCGGGCGGGATGACCACTTCGTCGCCTATGTTGGGCCGACCGGCGAGCAGGCGCGCACCCAAGGTGTGGCCGCGCAGATAAGCGGACGCCTGGAGCTTGGCGGTGGGTTGAAGGTCATCCGTGCGGGCGAGCATGTTCAGGCCGTCAAAACCGAGCGGGAGCACGGCGTAGGGCGCGACGTCGATAATGACGTTTGCTGTGCTCGGATCAAACGCGAGAACGTGGCCGACGACCACGAAGGGGCTCGGCGTGAGGGCATCGGACTTGGCGTCGGCGGACGGCTTATGCCCGCCACTGGTGGCACAGCCGGCGGGCAGCAAACAAACCAGCGCGAGGAGAAACGCGCGGTGCATGACCAAGATCAGCGGACCTGAGGAACGACCGGCTTGATGGCGTTGGCCTGAACCTGCTTGAGCAGGTTCTGCGCGTTGTCGATCTGCTCGGCGTCGAAGAAGCCGTGGAGCTGGCGGATACGCGTCGGGTGGCGCATTTTGCGCAGGGCCTTGGCCTCGATCTGACGGATGCGTTCGCGGGTGACTTTGAATTGCTTGCCGACTTCTTCGAGCGTGCGGCTGTAGCCGTCCACAAGGCCGAAGCGGAGGGAGAGCACGCGGCGTTCGCGTTCGGTGAGGGAGTCGAGGACGTCGATGATCTTTTCGCGGAGGAGCGAATAGGCCGTCATGTCGTAGGGATTCTCGGCGGACTTGTCCTCGATGAAATCACCGAAGGAGGTGTCGTCGCCGTCGCCCACGGGGGACTGGAGCGAGATGGGCTGTTGCGCCATCTTCATGATCTGCTGAACGCGCTCGACGGGGAGGTTCATCTCGTCGGCGACCTCTTCGGGCGTGGGCTCGTGGCCGAATTCCTGGAGGAGCTGTTTCTGCACCTGCATGACCTTGTTCAAGGTCTCGATCATGTGGACCGGGATGCGGATGGTGCGGGCCTGGTCGGCGATGGAGCGGGTGATGGCCTGGCGGATCCACCACGTGGCGTAGGTGGAGAATTTGTAGCCGCGGCGGTATTCAAACTTCTCGACGGCCTTCATGAGGCCCATGTTGCCCTCCTGGATGAGGTCGAGGAACGAGAGGCCGCGGTTCGTGTATTTTTTCGCGATGGAGATCACGAGGCGCAAGTTGGCCTCGACCATCTCGGTCTTGGCCTTGTGGGCCTCGCGGACGTGGACGTTGGTCTGGGCGACGACGCGGAGGAGATCGGCGGGGGCGATGCGCTGCTCGCCTTCGAGCTGCTTGAGGCGGGCGTTGATCGCCTTCGAGTCGATGGCGGCGTCCTTCTTGGTCTTGGGATGCTTGGCGCGGTCGAGCTGGTGATTGAGCTGTTCGATCTCGCTGAGGACGGGCTGGAGGGCCTCGAGCCACTCTTCGTAAACCTTCAGCTTGAAGAAGAACTTCGAGAAATTGGCGCGGAGGGTGGCCTCGCGTTTGGTGTGCTTGGCGAGGATTTTTTTGCGGTCGGCCTCGGAGCGGGCCTTGAGGAATTCTTCCCACGACTCGGCGACGGACTCCTCGTTTTTCTGGGTGGTCTCGACGAGCTTGGGGAGGCCTTTGAAGTAGGCGTCGCGGCTTTCGATTTTTTTGTCGATGACGATGCGGTCGAAACGCTCCTCGCGGTTGAGGAGCTTGGCACCGAGCGTGGCGATGTAGCTGCCGACGACGGCGGCCTCGAAGAGCGCGGTCTGGGCCTTGAGCTCGGCGTTTTCGATGCGCTTGGAAATTTCCACTTCCTGTTCGCGGGTGAGCAGGGGGACCTGGCCCATCTGCTTGAGATACATGCGGACGGGGTCGTCGAGGATGTCGTGCTGCGAGGAGCGCGACTCTTCTTCTTCGGCCTCTTCCTGGCGCTGCTTGTAGTCCTCGACCTGGTCGGGCTCGAGGATCTCGATTTCGAGATTCTGGAGGATGGAGAGGACGTTATCGATTTCCTCCTGATTTTCGACGGAGTCGGGGAGCGCCTCGTTGATATCGTCGAACGTGAGGTAACCTTGCTCCTTCGAGAGACGGATCAGGTTGCGGATCTTGTCGTTGATGCCGCCGGCCGGAAGATCGACGGTCGGGCCGCCGTCGGCGGTGGCGGTCTTGGTGCGTTCGAGGGCCGTCTCTACGGCTTCGGAATGGGAGGAGGTGTCGGCTGACTTGGCTTTGCGCGGCATGGTTGGGACAGGATACGGGAAAAGTTATTCGGCAACGGGCAGCCGCAAGGGCGCACGCAGTTGTCGTTTAATATCTAGGAGTTCTTTAAATAGAGAATTTGCGTCAACGTTACTGTCCGCATGGGTATTAGCTAGAGCAAGTTCTATTTGGCGAATGCGGGGTTCCAGGGTGCGGGCTTGGATCTGGCG
>JAHFTG010000197.1 GCA_023269455.1 Opitutaceae bacterium
TGGTGATCCCCAACCGCCCGCCCTGCGCCCAGCCCAGCCAAAGCAAGACGAGCGGCACCACCACCAGCAGATGCCCAAACTCGTCCACGAGGATGGAGACCTTCCACAAAAACAGCGTGGGCGCCTTGAAAACTGTGAGCGACGCAGCCGCCGCCACCGACAACGCGAGAAGTAAAAGAGACCAGCGAATCATGGAGGTTATACGGTTACAGGCCGCAAAAGGCGGCAATGGTGTAAAAGATTTTGTGTTTTCCCCGCTTTTTTCGGGCACTGGTCGGCCTCTTCCCATGCGCCGCCTCGATCAACTGCTTTCCAACCTCGGCTACTGTTCCCGCCGGGAAGCCCGCGATTTTCTCAAAAAACACGCCGTCACCGTCGGCGGCAAACCCGCGCGCAATCCCTCCGCCAAAGCCGCCCCCGCCGACGTGCTCATCGACGGCGAACCGCTCGACCATCCCGACGGGCTGCTACTCCTGATCAACAAACCCCTCGGCCTCGTCTGCTCCCACGAAGAACGCGAAGGCCCGCGCGTTTACGACCTGCTCCCCGAACGCTGGCGCGCCCGCAACCCGCAGGTCACCAGCATCGGCCGCCTCGACAAGGACACCTCCGGCCTGATCCTGCTCACCGACCGGACGGAGCTCGTCCATAAATATACCTCGCCCAAGCACAAGGTTCCCAAGCTCTACCGCGCCACCGTGGACCGCGATTTGTCGCCGGAGCTCATCCCGCTCTTCGCCGCCGGCACGCTCGTCCTCGATGGAGAAGACGCCCCCTGCGCGCCCGCCGAACTGCACCTGTTTCCCGACGCTCCTCGCACCGCCGAGCTTGTCCTGACCGAAGGCAAATACCATCAGGTGCGCCGCATGTTCGCCGCCACCGGCGCGACCGTGCTGACGTTGCACCGCGTGCAGTTCGGCCGCCTCACCCTCGGTGATCTCAAGCCCGGCACGTTCCGCGAGGTAACCGAGTCGGAGATTTAAATCCTGCCGACAAGACAGGAAGGAAATCGTTCGCTACTTCGACCAGACCTTGCGGATGCCCTTGCCGGTTCTTTTTTGGCGCCAACCGCCCTGGATTTCCCCCATGAGATCTATCTTTTGGAGCACCTGATCAAGACCGCGGCGGATGTGCATGCGCATCGCGGCAGCCGCTTCGTCGGATGTGCCCGCGGCCAAATCGGCGGTCAGCGTCGCGTGATAATCGGCCGCCAGCGTCCGCCGCTCGACGACCGTGTCGAAGAGCCAGTTGAAGACCAACACCTGCTCCCGCTCGATGGCATCCCGCAGCAGTCCGCAACGCGCGCACTCCGCGATGCGCAAGTGCAGCTCCATGTGATACGTGTTCACCGCAAACAGCGTTTCCCGGTCCACCTCGCCGGTCTCGCAGCGCGCATAACGGCGATCAACCTCCCGGCCCATGCGAAGGATCTCCCGTTTTTCCGCCTGGGTCGCCCGCTCGGCGAACAGCCGGGCCGACTGCACCTCAAGCGCCTCCCGCAGAAGATAACGCTCCTCCACGTCCACCCGCGTCGGCACCCGCACCCGCGTGCCCGCGCGGGGCTCGCTCTCGATCAGCCCCTCCGACTCGAGCCGTTGCAGCGCTTCCGTCACGGGCGGAACACTAATATCGAGCTCCAGCGCCAGCCGCCGCCGTGAAAGCGCCACGCCCACCGCCAGGTCGCCCCGGAGAATTTTGCCGCGAATATCCAAATACGCCCACTCCGCCAGTGATCCCGACGCGTTGGATTTTATCTTTTTTCGACTGGGGGGACGTGGAGGAAGTTTGCTCATAAAGCGTCTCCTTGACTTCGGATGACTTATTTCGAGATAGCTTATCTGATATATCAGTAATGCGGCCGTCGATCTTGTTTTGCCTGCAGACATCAAGTAACCCCAATGAAAATTTCTCTCGTCCTCCTCTCGTTAGCTTTTCCACTTGGCCAGATGCTCGGCGCCGCCGAGCCCGCGCCCTACCTCGATCCGGCTCAACCCCTCGACTCCCGCGTCGCCGACCTGATTTCGCGCCTCACCTTGGAGCAAAAAGCCGCGCTCCTGAATCACAAGGGCACCACCGTCACGGTCGGCGACCGCCCCATCCGCGCCGACCAGTGGAACCAGTGCCTCAACGGCGTGCAATGGAACCAGCCCACTACCCTGTTTCCCACCTGCATCGCCATGGCCGCGACGTGGAATACCGACCTCGTGCAAAACGAGATCGCCAACACCCTCTCCGACGAAGCCCGCGCCATCTACAACAGTTGGCACCTCGACCCGAAAGCCCCCGGCGAGCACAAGGGCCTCATCTACCGCGCCCCCGTGATCAACATCGAGCGCAACCCCTACTGGGGCCGCAATCACGAGGCGTTCGGCGAAGATCCGTTCCTAACCGGCCGCATGGCCATCGCCTACGTGAAGGGACTCCAGGGCGACGATCCCCGCTACCTCAAACTCGCCGCGACCCTGAAACATTATGCGGTGAACAACGTGGAAACGGATCGTCAAAAGCTGAACGCCAATGTCTCCGAACGCATGCTCCGTGAATACTGTCTGCCGCACTGGCGCGACGCCGTGGTCGAAGGCAAGGCGTGTTCGCTCATGGCCAGCTACAACGCCATCAACGGCACGCCAGATAACATCAACCACTGGCTCCTCACCGACCTTCTCAAGGATGAGTGGAAACACGAGGGCTTTGTCGTCTCCGACCTCGGCGGCGTGCAGTCCATGGTCAATGGCCACGAGCGGGGAAAGATGACCTACGTTGACGCCGTCGCGAAGTCGCTGATGGCCGGCTGCGATTTCTCCGACAAGGAGTTCGAGCAATACATCCCCGCCGCCGTGCGCGAAGGGAAGCTCACCGAGGCACGGCTCAACGACGCACTCACCCGCGTGCTTCGCGTGCGCTTCCGCCTCGGCGAATTCGACGCCTTCGACGCTGTCCCTTACAGCAAGATCCCGCTCGATGTCGTCAACAGTCCTGCCCACCGCGCCATTGCCCTCAAGGCCGCGCAACAGTCCATCGTGCTTCTCCAGAACCGCGACCACCTCCTCCCACTCGACAAGACCAAGCTGAAGCGCATCGCCGTCCTTGGCCCGCTCGCCGATCAAATTCTGGCCAATAATTACAACGGCAAACTGCCCTCCGTGGTGACCGCCTTGCAAGGCATCAAAGACCGCGCTTCCCCCGGCACCGAAATCCTCTACAGCGTCGGCAGCATTCTAGGCGAAAAAAAAGACGAGGGGCGCAAGACGTCAGCCGAGCCCAAGCTCGATTTGGCCGCCGAGCTGGTGAAAGCCGCCGACCTCGCCAAGCAGGCCGATGTCGCCGTTGTCTTCGTCGGCACCAACGCGACCATCGAGCAAGAAGCCCGTGACCGTAAATCCCTCGGCCTCGCCGGCAACCAGGAAGAACTCGTCAAAGCCGTCCTCGCGGCCAATCCCCGCACCATCGTTGTGCAAATGAGCGCCGGCCCGCTCACCGTGCCGTCGCTCAAGCAATCCGTCCCCGCCATGCTCCAGGCCTGGTGGCCCGGCGAAGAAGGCGGCCACGCCATCGCCGACGTCCTCTTTGGCGACGCGAATCCCGCCGGCCGCCTGCCACACACCGTTTACGCCTCCGAGGCACAGGTGCCCTCCGTCGAGGAATACGACATCACCAAGGGCTTCACCTACATGTATGTGAACGGCGCGCCGCTCTACGCCTTCGGCCACGGCCTCAGCTACACGACCTTCAAATACTCCCACCTCCGCGTCAGCTCGAATGAAATCCCCGCGAGTGGCACTGTCACGGTGACTGTGGACGTAAAAAACACCGGCAAGCGCGCCGGCGACGAAGTCGCCCAGCTCTACGTCCACGAGGTGAAGCCCGTCGTGAAGCGCCCCGTCAAAGAACTGCGCGGCTTCCAACGCGTCACCTTCCAGCCCGGGGAGAAACGCACGCTCACCTTCACGTTGCCCGCCGAGAAACTCGCCTACTGGGACGAGACCGCGCACGCCTTCGTCGTTAACCCCGGCACGTTCGACATCCTTGTCGGCGCCGCCTCCGACAACATCCGCGAAACCGCCCAAATCAAAGTGGCCCGTTGATATCCCCCTGCGCCATGCCGGGCCGGTTCCATTTCGCCGCGCAAGTGCCGGTCGGCATCAACCATTCCCTCAGCGTCTCGCCCTATTGGGGCACCGACACCCGCGTCTTCCGCATTGTCTGGATGAAGCCGGGCCACACCGAAAATCTTGCGTCCACCGAAGTCCACTTCGACGGTTCCGAAGTCACCCTGCGTGCGCCCCAACCATGAAACGATCATCGGCCCGATCGCTCGCCCTGTTTCTCCCGCTGCTCACGCCCGCACTTCCCGCCCAGACCATCCCGCTGCCGCCGGTGATCGTGACGGCGACCCGCAGCGCGCAATCCACCGACACGCTCCCCGTGACAGTGGACATCTTCACCGCCGACGATCTGCGCAACTCCCCCGCCACGACCATCGACGACACGTTGCGCCAGTCCGCCGCGTTCTCGCTTTTCCGCCGCACGAGCAGCCTCACCTCCAACCCCACCGCGCAGGGCGTCTCGCTGCGCGGCCTCGGTCCCAGCGGCGCCAGCCGCTCATTCGTCCTCCTCGACGGCATCCCGCTCAACGACCCCTTCGGAGGCTGGATCGCGTGGACGAAGCTCCCCAAGCTCTCTCTCGACCGTGTCGAAATCGTGCGCGGCGGCGGCTCCACCGCGTGGGGCAACGCCGCCCTCGGCGGCACCGT
>JAHFTG010000198.1 GCA_023269455.1 Opitutaceae bacterium
ATGATGATCATCATCGAGAAGGCCATCGGGCGGCCGACCTGCGTGGCGGCTTCGAGCGTGTGTTGAAACACCTCTGGTGGCGTGAGGCGTCGCTTCAATTCTTCCTCGGCGCGTTCGCAGTGGCGGATGACGTTTTCGGTCATGACGATGCCGGCGTCCACGAGCACGCCGATGGAGATGGCGATGCCGGTGAGCGACATGATGTTCGACGGGATGCCGAACTCCTTCATCAGGACGAACGCGATCAGGATCGAGGCTGGGAGCGGCAGCGTGACGATGAGGATGCTGCGGAAGTGGAAGAGGAAGAGGATGTGCGCGAGCGTCACCAGGATGATTTCCTCGGTGAGGGCGTGCTTGAGCGTATCGATGGCGCGGGAAATGAGGTCGCTGCGGTCGTAGAACGACTCGACGGTCACGCCTTTTGGGAGGCCGGGGGCGAGGGCGGCGATGCGGGCCTTCACGTCTTGGATGACCTTGTAAGCGTTTTCGCCGGTGCGCATCACGATGATGCCGCCGACGACTTCGCGGCCGTCCACATCGAGCGCGCCGCGGCGGAAGTCTCCGCCGATCTGCACGGTGGCGAGGTCGCGCAGGTAGAGCGGGGTGCCGTTGCGGGCCTTGATGGGGATCGCTTCGAGATCGGCGGGTGAGGTGACGAGGCCGACGCCGCGCACGACGAACTCGGCGCCGTTTTCTTCGAGGGTTTTGCCGCCGACGTTGGCGTTGCTCGCGCTGACGGCGTCCATCACGTCGCCGAGGGTGACGTTGAACTGTTTCAGTTTCAGCGAGGAGACCTCGATCTGATACTGGCGCACGAAGCCGCCGATGCTGGCGACCTCGGCCACGCCGGAGACGGCGGCGAGTTGGTAGCGCACGTAGGTGTCCTGGAGCGTGCGGAGGGAGCCGAGGTCGTGCGTGCCGGAGGTGTCCTTGAGGTAGTATTGGTAAACCCAGCCGAGGCCGGTGGCGTCGGGGCCGAGGCGGGCGGTAACGCCGGAGGGGAGGAGGTCGCCGAGGGCGTTGAGGCGTTCGAGGACGCGGGTGCGGGCGAAGTAGTTGTCGATCTCGTCACGGAAGATGACGGTGATGAACGAGAATCCGAACATCGACGAGGCGCGCACGGTTTTGACGCCGGCGAGGCCTTGGAGCGAAACGGAGAGCGGGTAGGTGACCTGGTCCTCGACTTCCTGCGGAGAGCGGCCGGGCCAGTCGGTGTAAACGATGACCTGGTTTTCCGAGAGGTCGGGAATGGCGTCAACCGGAGTGGTGCGGAGCGCGAGCATGCCCCAGGCGCAGAGTGCGATGAGGGCGGCGACGACGAGGAAACGGTTGTGCAGCGACCAGCGAATGATGTGCGCGATCATGGGTTGGCGGCGTGCGCGATCTGGGCCTGGCCGTCGATGAGGAGCGCGCCTTGGGTGACGACGTGGTCGCCGGCTTCGAGACCGGAGAGGACTTCGTAGGCGTCGTCGCCGGCGCGACCGAGTTTCACGTGGCGCGCTTCGTAGGCGTGGCCGCCAACGTCGAGGTAAACGACCGGTTCGCGTTGGGTGAACAAAACTGCGGCGCGGGGCACGAGCAGGACCTCGGGCGACTGGCTGACGACGCGGCCGTAGGCGGTCTGGCGGTGGAGGAGGTGGCGGTCGGCGTTGTCGAGGATGACGCGGACCTTCGCGGTGCGGGTGGCGGGATCGAGGTTGGGATCGATGAAGGCGACGGGGGCGGTGAAGACTTCGCCGGGGAGGGAGGGGACGGTGACATCGACGCGGGTGGCGGACTTCAACGCGGGAAAATCGGATTCGTAGGTGTCGAACACGAACCACATCTTTTTGAAGTCACCGATTGCGAAGAGCATTTCGCCGGCCTTCACGTAGCCGCCTTCGTAGGCGGTCTGGCTGCGCTCGACGACGGTGCCGGTGAGAGGCGCGAGGATTTCGGTGTCGCGGGGAACTTCCTTGGCGGTGGCGAGGGCGTCGATTTGTGTATCGAGCAGGCCGAGACGGAGAAGTTTTTCGCGCGCGGCGGCGAGGAGGGATGAGTTGAGAGTTGAAGGTTGAGAGTTGAGGGAGGCAGTCGTGGCGAGGGTGTTGAATTCCTGACGGGCGGTGAGCAGGTCGGGGCTGTAGAGCACGGCGAGCGGCTGGCCGGCGGTGACCTCGACGCCGGTGGTGTGGACGAAGAGTTTCGTGATGCGGGCGTCTGTGTAGCTGGAGAGGTAGCGGTGGCGCGTCTCGTCGTCGTCGATGATGCCGGTGACGCGCAGGGTGCGGACGAGCGGGCCGCGGAGGACTTCGGCAGTCTGCACGCCGACGGCGGGCGCGGAGCTGGCGGACAACGTGATCATGTCGGCACTGATCGCGATGCCGGCTTCGCCTTCGTAAACAGGCACCAGAGTCATGCCACAGAGGGTGCACTTGCCGGGCTTGTCCGACTTGATCCACGGGTGCATCGGCGATTGGTAGAATTTGATTTTGCGCGTGGTGTCTGCGGAGGCGGGTCCTGCGGGCGGGGTCGTCGAATGTTTGGCGGCAAACCAGCCGCCGACTCCGGCGAGGGCGGCGACGACGATGAGGAGGGAAATGGTTTTGGTGTTCATCGCGTGACGTCTTCGCTGGTGAGAAAACAAAGTTCGGCGGAGGCGAGGGCTTGTTCGGCGCGGGTGTCGGTGAGCTTGAGCTCGGTTTCGAGGAGCATTTTTTCGGCGATGAGCACGGCGGGGAGCTGGGCGCGGCCGGTTTCGTAGTCGCGTTGGGCCGCGGCGACCGAGGCGCGGGCGAGGGGGACGAGTTCGGTTTCGTAGCGTTTCACCTGGGTGTAGCCGGAAGTGGCGCGCGTGTGGGCGGCGGCAACCATGTTGGTGATCTCGGCTTCGCCAGTCTCGACGTCGGCGCGGGCGGCGGTGAGACGGCTTAACGCTTCACGGCGCGCGCCGTCGGAGCGGCCGGATTGAAACCACGGCACGGAAAACGAGATGCCGGTGTCGTAGCTGCTGATGCCTTCGCCAGAGCCTTTCATCTGGCGGGCGGTGATCGAGACCTCGGGGTCGATGGCGCGGTTTTTTTGGGCGACGGCGAGGCGGGCTTGGGCGACGTCGGCTTGTTTGAGGGCGATGGCGATGTCGGGGCTCATCTCGCGGGCGCGGGCGACGGCGTCGGTGAGATTGAGCGCGGGCGGAGCGGGGTCGGGTAAGGTCAGGGGTGAAATGGGCGTCTCGACGGGGCGGAGCATGAGGGCGTTGAGCGCGACGGATTCCTGGGTGCGGGTGGATTCGAGGTCGGTGCGATCGGCGTCGATGCGGGCGAGGTCGGTTGCGAGGGCGAGCAGCTCGGACTGCGGACGCTGGGCGGTTTCGTAGGAGTGGCGCGCGAGGGCGAGCGTCTGGACGAGGTTGTCGTGAAGGCGGCGGTTGACTGCGAGGCGTTCATCGGCGGCGGCGAGTTTGGTGAACGCGGTGCGCGCCTGATTGAGGAGCATCCACTCGCGACGACGGGTTTCGGCATTGGTGACGCCGGCCTCGGCGGAGGCGGCTTTGGCGCGGAGCTGGTTGCGGCCGCTGAGGGGAATTTCTTGGGAGACGGAGACTTCGAGCGCGTTGTAAGTGTTGAGCTTGGTGGTGGGGGCGTTGCCGGAGTTGTCGTCGCGCTTGAGATCGATGCCGATGCGCGGATCGGCCCAGGCGCTTTCTTGGCCGACGCGGGCTTGGGCGGCGTCGGCGGACGCGCGGGCGGCGGCGAGGGCAGGGTGGTTGACGCGGATCGCGGCAAAGACCTCCGACAAGGTCAGCGGGGCGGCGGATGGGGTCTCGGCACGGGTGCACGCCAATCCTGCGGCTGAAGACAGAATAATGAGAATCGGCAGGCGCATGTAGCCGGTGATACGCCGTGCGCCGGCCAATCCCTTGACAAAAAAACGCAGGGGAGAATCCCCCTGCGCGTGAGACAAACAGAACTCGGGCAGGTTTTAGCTTTGGCGGCAGCAGGGGGCCGTCTCGCCGGGGACGGCCAGCTTAACGCCGCGTTCATACGCACGCGGGGCGGTGTTTTCGACGGCGGCCTTGTTGGCGGCGGGAGCGGTGACCTTGGCTTGTTCGATGGTCGGCATGGTGCGCTGCGCCCAGTAGGCAGCCCCTTCGCCGGCGTAAACGCTGGCGGTGGTGGCGATGGCGGCGGAGAGGACGAGGAGGCGGAGGGAGGTTTTCATGGAGGGTTTGACTTCAGTTTTTTTCGAGCGACTCCGTGCGGGGTCGCAGGAGTGTTACGCAGATGAGAGCGGCGTCCTTGGTGATTTATTCCCGTGGAGGTTTCGCTTGGGGGTTGTGCGCTCTTGGCGAAGCGTTTTGGTTGGCCGCATGATCCACCCCGGATTGGTCTCGGTCACGTTTCGTAAACTTTCCCCTGCGGAAATCGTCGCGCTGGTGAAGCAGGCCGGACTCAAGGGCATCGAGTGGGGCGGCGATCTCCATGTGCCGCACGGCGATCTCGGCCGTGCTCGCGAGGTTCGCGAGCTCACGCAGGAAAGCGGCCTGAGCGTGGCCGCTTACGGGAGTTACTACCGCGTGGGGCAGAGCGAGAGCGCGGGGCCGCCGTTCGAGCGCATTTTGGAAACCGCCGTCGAGCTCGGGGCGCCGACGATTCGCGTGTGGCCCGGCGGCGCAGGCTCCGACGCGACCGACGAGGAGGGCCGGTGGAAAATCATTCAGGATCTGCGCCGCATCGCCGGGCTCGCGTCGCGC
>JAHFTG010000032.1 GCA_023269455.1 Opitutaceae bacterium
CGGAATCACGCTTGAGACGATCGTAACCGCCCTAGTCGAACACTATGGCTGGCTCGAACTGGGACGGATTATCGACGTCCGCTGCTTCAATTTCGACCCCAGCGTCAAATCCAGTCTCCAGTTTCTGCGGAAAACGCCGTGGGCCCGCAAAAAAGTCGAGGAACTCTACCTGCGCACCGTCGCGTCTCGGTAAACCGACAACCCCGCGGCCAGACCTCGCTCAGGGCGTGAGCACGATTTTCCCGAACTGACCGCCCTGCTCCATCAAGGCAAACGCCTCGACCGCCTGTTCAAACGTGAAAACGTCGCTCACCACCGGCGTAATCCAGTGAGCCCCGACGAAATCGACCATCGCCTTCCAATCCGCCGCGCTGCCCATGGTCGTGCCGAGCAGGGAAATCTGACGCCAAAAGATTTTCCGCATTGGCAGCACGGGTGGATTCCCCCGCGTCGCCCCGAAAAACACGATTCGCGCTCCCGGCGCCGCCAGATCGACGAGCGCCTCGAAGCCATCTCCTCCCGCGCTGTCCACGATCACATCAAAATGGTGTCCGGCGTGAACCGCCGTCTTGGCCCAGCCCGGATGCGTGTAGTTGAAACCTCCCTTCGCGCCTAAAGAGATGGCTCGGCTAATTTTCTCATCACTGCTCGACGTCACAAAAACCTCCGTGCCCTGCGCCACCGCACATTGCAACGCGAACAACGCCACGCCGCTCCCGATTCCGCTGATGAGAATCTTCTCGCCGCGCCTGAGCTGCGCCCGGCTGAACACCGCCCGGTAAGCCGTCAGCCCGGCCAAAGGCAACGCCGCCGCCTCCGCCCAGGAGAGATGCGAAGGCTTTTCCGTGAGTTGCGAAACCGGCACCGCGATCAATTCCGCCAGCGTCCCCGCGCGCGGCAGTCCGAGAATGGTAAAATGTTCGCCCTGGGCGCGCTCATCATCACCCCAGCCGAAGCTCGGGTTGATGACCACTTCGCGCCCGACCCACTGCGCATCCACGCCCGCGCCCACGCTCTCCACCACGCCCGCGCCATCCGAACCGGGCCGGGCCGGATAAGTGATGCCCGCGTATTGACCCAGCTTGATCCACACATCGCGATGATTCAACGCGGCCGCCTTGATGCGCACGAGCACTTCTCCCCGGATCGGTTGCGGATCGGGAAGCTCGGACACGGACAATGCGTTGATGCCGGTAAGTTGGATGACGCGCATAATGGGGATAAGTTTAAGCTGTAGTTTCCACGTATTCGGAATTCTCTCAAACCCTGATGCTACTGGCGTTCAACAAACCCTATGGCGTGCTCTCGCAGTTCACGCCCGAACCCGGCTCCCCGTGGAAAACTCTGGCCGGGTTCAACCTGCCCGCCGGCGTCTATCCGCTGGGCCGTCTCGACGCCGACTCCGAAGGCCTGCTCTTATTGAGCGACGAACCGGGCTTGAACAACCGCTTGCTTGATCCGCAACAAGCCCATCGCCGCGAATACTGGGTGCAGGTCGAGCGCATCCCGAACGACGACGCCTTGGCCCAGCTCACACGCGGCGTGAAAATCGGCGATCACCACACCCTGCCCGCCCACACACATCGGCTCGAGCCTGCACCCGAACTGCCGGCGCGCCACCCGCCCGTGCGTTTTAGGAAAACCGTTCCGGACGGCTGGATTTCCATCGAACTCATCGAAGGTAAAAACCGCCAGGTGCGCCGCATGACCGCCGCCGTGGGCCATCCCACGCTGCGGCTTCTGCGCGTCCGCATCGGCGGCTTCAGACTGGGAGTGCTCGCCGCCGGAAAATGGCGCGAACTCTCAACCGAAGAACGCGCGTTGGTTTTCAGCAACGGCTCTCCCCGTTAAGAAAACGCCGGTTAGAGGTGCGTGATGATTTCGGAAGCGGCGAAACGCACTTTCGGCGCGGCGGCGTATTTGTCATCCGTCGCACGATAACCCGCCGGACAGGCCGCCAGCGTCGTAAAGTTCGTGCCCGTGAGTCCCAGCAGTTCATCGTATTTGGCGGCGTCGATGCCCTCCATCGGGCAAGTGTCCACGCCGATGAGCGCGGCGGCCGCCATGAACTGGCCCAGCGCGATGTAAACCTGCCGAGACTGCCAGACGTCGAGGATGCCCTTGGCGCGGGCACCTTCGAGGCTCCCGATCATCATCTTGCGGTAGCCATCAAGCGCGGCGACATCTCCCCCGCGCACCTCGACTTGGCGGGCGAGAAACTTATCCACGTAGGCCGTGTCGAGATTTTTTCGGAACGCAAACACCACCAGATGAGACGCGTCCGCCACCTGCGTCTGCCCCCAGGAAGCTGGCACCAGTTTCGCACGAAGCGCGGGATCATCGACCACGATAAATTTCCAAGGTTGCAGGCCGAAGGACGAAGGCGAGAGCACGAGAGCTTCCTCAAGCGCAGCCCACGTTGAGCCAGGGATTTTTTTGGTCGGATCGAATTTCTTCGTGGCGTAGCGCCAGTGAAGGGCTTCGAGGAGTTGGGAAGTCGGGATTGTGTTCATGGTGAGATAAAAAAATTTAGCAGGACTCGCGCCGCAGATGCTTATGAAAGCGCGGCGTAATCGGTGTAACCGCGCGTGCGATCCCCGCCGGGCGCAACGTAGAACGTGGAAGCGTCGGGCACGTTGAGCGGCGTGCCTTGGCGCAGACGGGCGGGCAGATCTGGATTGGCGATAAACCACTTGCCCCACGCGACGGCGTCGGCGTTGCCGTCGGCGATTTCCTGCGCGGCGGTTTCGGCGGTGAATCCTTGGTTGGCGATGAACACACCTCCAAAGGCGCGCTTCAACATCGGCCCGAGACGCGGCTCGGCCAACCCCTCGCGGGCGCACAAGAAAGCGATGCGACGCGCGCCCAGTTCGCGGGCAACGTAGCCAAACGTCGCGGCGGGATCGGCGTCCCCCATGCCGTGGCTGTCGCCGCGCGGGGCGAGATGCACGCCCACGCGATCCGCTCCCCACACGCCGATGGCCGCATCCGTGACTTCGAGCATCAGTCGCGCGCGGTTTTCGATCAAGCCACCGTAGTCGTCGGTGCGCAGGTTGGAGGCGGATTGGAGAAACTGATCGAGCAGGTAACCGTTGGCGCCGTGGATTTCCACGCCGTCGAAACCCGCTTCCCTGGCGAGCTGCGCACCGCGCCGATAGGCCGCGATCACGCCGGGGATTTCCTCCCGCTCCAACGCGCGTGGCACCGGATAAGGCTGCTCGGGACGCACCAGACTCACATGGCCGGCCGCGGCGATGGCGCTGGGGGCGACCGGCGCGGCCCCGTTGAGATAGATCGGATGCGAGATGCGCCCGACATGCCAGAGCTGCAACAGAATCGTCCCGCCCGACTCGTGAACGGCCTTCGTGACAAGTTTCCAACCCGCCACCTGTTCGGCCGACCAGATGCCAGGCGTATCAGGATAACCAACACCCATCGGGTCCACCGCCGTCGCTTCGCTTAAAATAAAACCCGCCGACGCGCGCTGCCGGTAGTATTCCGCCATCAGCGGCGTGGGCACGCGCCCCGCCGCCGCACGGCAACGCGTGAGCGGCGCCATCACGACGCGATGCGGCAAAGAAAAAGCTCCGGCTTGAAGAGGATCGAACAAAGTTGGCATAGAGATGAAAGATGAAGCGTCTCCGCAAAGAGGCCGGCAGGCCCCGCGCGGCAACGCACCGCTCACGGATAGTTGACGACTTTCCTAGCGCAAATCCATCGAAGCGAATTCCCGGAGATTTCTCGATCACGCGACGAGCGGCTGCGGTTCTTTGGCGTGCAGATGCGCGAGCACCTGGGTGGCCAGATCACGGAGAATCTCCACGTCATTATGGATGCGCGCCTGCGTGATCATTCCCTCATAGTAGGCCAGCACGCAGCGCGCCTTCATCGCCGGATCACCCGGCGCGATCAACCCCTCCGTCTGGGCATCACGAATCGCGGATTCCCAATACTTGGTGTTGGCTGCGAGGATTGCCTGGATTTTTTCGCGGATTTTTTCGTCCTGATTGCAGATTTCGGAACCCACTGAACAGAGCGGACAACCCAACACTTTTCCCGTGCGCGTTTTCAACTCGACCTGCTTGCGGTAAGTATAATCGCAACGCGCGCGGATGCGATCAAGCGGCGCGGTCGTCGGGGAAAATTGCTCGTCCCAAATCGCTTTTTGCGCCTGCGCGCTGCGCTCCAATGCCGCGACCGCGAGGTCCGACTTCGAATCAAAAAAATAGTAGAAACTCCCCTTCTTGACCGTCGCACGCTGGCAGATGTCGTCGATGGAAACCGCGCCGTAGCTCTCCTCCCACATGAGGTCGAGGGCGGCGGTCATCAGGCGTTCGTCGGCGTTGCTGGTTCTTCCCATGGCCGAGCAATTTGTTTACCAAACGGTCAATTTCAAGCGCGCGTTGCAGAAAAGCCGCATGGCCTTCACCGAAACGTCACGCCTGGCCCGCATCAGCGCGCCTCGCCCACCGTCCCGCCATCACCCCGCAGATCACCAGTTGCAGCGGGTGATAGATCATCAGCGGAAGTAAGATGAGCCCGATATGCGGATCGGAGCCAAAGATGAGCTGCGCCATCGGCACACCGGCCGCGATGCTCTTCTTCGACCCGCAAAACACCGCCGCGATCTGGTCCTCGGTGTTAAATTTCAACAGCTTCGTCACCGCCTGAAGAATGAAAAACACCAGATAGAACAACGCGGTCGCCCCGGCCACCATGACGATCACCGTCTGGATTCCACGGCCCGCCCAAATCCCGCGCTCGATGGAATCGCAGAACGACGTGTAGATGATCACGAGAATCGTGCCGCGATCCACGACATGGATGAGCGGCTTGTTGCGCTTCGCCCACGCCGCCAGCCACGGACGGCAAAGCTGGCCCGCGATCAACGGCAAAACCAGCCAGATTACCAGATCGAGAATCACGCTGCCCAGCGGCAGGCCGTGCCCGCTGTTCTTGAAAACCAAACCAATCCACAGCGGCGTCAAAAAGACTCCGATCAAGCTGGAAAGCGTCGCGTTGAAAACCGCCGCCGGCACGTTGCCTCGCGCCGCCGCCGTCATCGCGACCGACGATGACACCGTCGAAGGCAGCGCGCACAAATAAAAAAATCCCAGACTTAATTCCGGCGAGAACGACGTCCCTGCCAGCCAAAGCACGCCGAGCCCGATCAAAGGAAACAGCACAAATGTCGCCGTCTGCACCACCAGATGAAGCGGCCATCTCAGCGTTCCCTCCTTCAGCGCCGCAAACGACAGCGCCACGCCGTTCAGAAAGAAAATCACCGCCACGCCGATTTTGTTGATCAGGTCGGGATGCATCCATCCCTCGTGCGAACCCGCGTGCGGGAAAATCCACGCGAGCATCACCACCACTCCCATGCCGCATAAAAACCAATCCGGTTTCCATTTCATTTTTGAAATCCCGCGGGGTTACTTCGCCGGTTTTAATTTCCGGCGCACTATCGCCACCAACTCATCCCGCCCGTCAATACGCAGCGCCCACAACACCGCCGCGTAAGCTGCCATGCCGAGCGGAATCAGCCCGAACGCCGCGATGAGATCGGCCTCGTGCATCGCAAATCGTCCGATGGAAACGACCGCCTCCCACTCGCGCAGCCAATGCCACCCGCCGCCGACCACCGCACCCATCACAAGTGATCCGGCCAGCACTTTCACGATGCTCGGCCACAGCGGCGCGAGCGTCATGCCCGGCAGGCGTCGGCCGAGCGCACGTTGCAGCAACACCATTTGCACCACGATGGCCGTCGTGCTCGCCAGCACGAGGCCGATCACGCCAAACCATTCGCGCAACACGAGGCTCAGCCCCACGTTCACCGCGAAATCGATCATCGCCACCTTCACCGGCGTGATCGTGTCCTTCACCGCATAGAACGCCCGCACCGTCAGGTTCACCACCGAGAAAAACGGCATGCCTACCGCAAACAACGCCAGCAACGGCGCCATCGACTGCGTGTCGCCGGCCGTGAATTGCCCGCGTTGAAACAGCAGCCGCACGATGGGTTCGCTGAGCAGCGCCAGGCCCACCGCCGCCGGAATGTTGATGATCAAAATCAACCGCACCCCTTTCCGATAATCCTCCGCCATCGCGGCAAACTTTCCCTCGACCGCGTGCTTCGCGATAAGCGGATAGACCACCGTGGAGACCGCGATGGCAAACACCCCGATGGGAAGCTCCATCAGCCGGTTCGCGTAAAACATCATCGTCGCCGCCGACACCGTCAGCGAAAACGCCAGCAGTCGTGAAACGAGAATATTGATTTGATAGATCGCCGTGCCGAATAGCCCCGGCGCCATCAACGCGATGATCTCCTTCACGCGCGCCGACGGCCCGAGATCAAACACCGGCCGCCAGCCCTCGCGCACCAGCACGACCGCCGGCACCACCATCTGCAAAAATCCGCCCACCAGCACGCCCGCGCACAGCCAATACATCTCGCCCATCGGCGTGTGCGCGAAGTGCAGTCCCGCGCCGCCGAGCGAAAGGATCATCGCGAGGTTCAGCCAGATCGGCGAAAGCGCCGGCTCCACGAACCGCTGCATCACGTTAAGCGTGCCGTTGAACGCCGCCGCCACGCACACGAACGCCAGATAGGGAAACAGCAGCACCGCCAGATCCGCCGCGAGATACCACCGTTCCTCCAATCCCGGAATCCGCCGCGCCTCGTTAAAAAGAATCATCGCCACCACCACGAGCGCGCCCGTCGCGAGCAGCAGCCGGCTCACGACTTTGCTCAACAAATCAAACGCCCCCGCCTTCCCGTTTTCGTGCAGCTCTTGTTGAAGCATCGGCACGAAGGCCGCCGTCAAAGAACCCTCGCCGAGCAGCCGCCTGAAAAGATTCGGCAGGCTGAACGCCGTCACGAACGCGTCGTTGAACATGCTCGTGCCGAAGATCGCCGCGCTCACCTGGTCGCGCACGAGTCCGAGCACGCGGGAAACCACCGTGAGCAGCGAAATGACGCCTATGTTCTTCAGCTTCTTGGACACGCGCGCCGTTTCTCGGCGGGGCCGGGCGGACTGGCAAGTTCTTTACCCGGAACCGGCATTGACGCTGCCCGCGAGGAACGGCATTTTCCCGCCATCCCCTATGCCAATCGTTCCCAAGCTCATCGAGAAACTACAGCGTCACCCCAAGCGCATCGTTTTCCCCGAAGGCGGCGATCCCCGCATCCTTCAAGCCGCCCGCCAGTGGGTCACCCGCCGCATGGGTGCGCCCATTCTACTCGGCGACCGCGCCGCCATCAAAGCCGCCGCCGCCCAGCTCGACATCAATCTCCAGGGCATGCGCATCATCGAGCCCGAGCGCAGCGAAGACTTCGAAGCCTTCGTCGCCCACCTCGAACAGATCCGCCGCATCAAAGGCCTCAAGCTCGCCGAAGCCCGTGACGCCGTCAAAAACGTCAACTACTTCGCCACGTTGATGCTCGTCACCGGCCAGGCCGACGCCCTCATCTCCGGCGCGACTTCCAGCGCCTCCAGCGCCCTGCGCCCCATCTTCCAGATCGTGCCGCGCCTCAACCACGTTGAAACCGCGTCCTCGCTCATGGTTCTCGATTTCGACGAGAAAAAAGTCGGCAGCGACGGCTCTCTCTTCCTTGCGGACTGCGCCGTCATCCCCGACCCGACCGCCGAGCAACTCTGCGACATCGCCATCTCCACCGCGACCATCGCCCGCCATCTCACCAACGAGATTCCCCGCGTCGCCATGCTCAGCTACGCCTCGAAGAGCCTCTCCAACCAGCCTTCGCTCGTGAAGGTCCGCCAGGCCACCGAGCTCGCCCGCGCCAAGGCCCGCGCCGCCGGCCTTGAGATCGAGATCGACGGCGAACTCCAGGTGGACGCCGCCCTCGACGCCGCCGTCGCCGCCAACAAGGGCGTGACCAGCTCCGTCACCGGCCGCGCCAACGTCCTGATCTTCCCCGATCTCAACTCGGGCAACATCGCCTTCAAGCTCGTCCACCACCTCGCCGGTGCCAACGCCTACGGCCAGATCCTCACCGGCCTGTCGAAGCCCGCCGCCGAGATCAGCCGCGGCGCCAGCGCCCACGACGTCTTCGGCGCCGCCGCCATCGTCGGCTGCCAAGCCATCGACCAGCGCCTGCTCTACGGCACGGTGAGGGCGTGATCTACCCGCGCATCACCGGGCCCGGCCGGTGATGCGCCTCGCAGTTTCCGGGTTCTTTCCGCACGTCCGCGTCCATCATTCGCACATCATGGCATCCTCCTCGACAAACCCGTTTCTCCAGCCCTCGCTCCCGCTCCTCGGCGGCCCGACCAACAAGGTCACCAAACGCGTCTTCGTCGCCGCCACGCGCATGAACGACGGCAAGACCACTACCTGCCTCGGCCTCTACGCCGCCCTGCAATCGCTTTACCCCCGCGTCGGTTTCATCAAACCCGTCGGCCAGCGTTTTGTCAGCGTCCAGGGCCACCAGGTTGACGAAGATTCCTACCTGCTCGACACGATCTACGACGTCCGCGTGCCCATCGAAAGCATGAGCCCCGTCACGGTGGACGCGACCTTCACCCGCCGCTACCTCAAGGATCCCGCGCAACTTCTCCCCGTGTTGAAGGATAAAATCTGCCGCGCCTTCGACCGCGTCTCCTGGGAAAAAGACTTCACCCTTATCGAAGGCACCGGCCACGCCGGCGTCGGCTCCGTCTTTGATCTCTCCAACGCCAGCGTCGCCAAGCTCCTCAAGGCTCCCGTCATCATCGTGTGCCCCGGCGGCATCGGTCGCCCCATCGACGAAATTTCCCTCAACAAAGCCCTCTTCGACAAAGCCGGCGTCGAGGTCATCGGCGCCATCTTGAACAAAGTCGAACACGACAAGATCGACCTCGTCCGCGAATACGCGGGCCTCGGCCTCCAGCGCCTCGGCGTGCCCTTGCTCGGCGTCCTCCCCATCGAGAAAATGCTCTCCGCGCCCAACCTCACGCAGATCGCCGAAGACATCGAAGGCCAGTGGCTCAACGGCCGCAAAGGTGGAGCCAAACAACGTGTCCACCGCGTCATCGTCGGTGCCATGACCGCCAAAGGCATCGTGGACTACCTCACGCCCGGCACGCTCATCATTACCCCCGGCGACCGCGACGACATCATCCTCGCCGCCGTCTCCAGCGCCCGCCTCTCCGGCGGCAGCACCATCGCCGGCCTCATTCTCACGAACGACATCAAGCCCCACCCCAAGCTCACTGAACTTCTGGCGCAGACGGACATCCCCGTCATCGCCGCCCCCGGTGAGAGCTACACGGTGACCTCGATCATCAACCGCATGACGGTAAAAACCCAGCCGCAGGACACCGACAAGATCCCGATCATCAAAAACCTGATCATGCAAAACGTGGACATGAAATCGCTGCTGGCGAACGTGTGATCGGATCAGACCTCCCTCAGCGCTTCTCCAGCTTATCCAGAGCGGCGCTTGTCGCGTTTTCCAGTTCACGTCCGTCCACCGCATCCTGTGTCAGCGCCGCCTGCGCCGCTTTGAACGCCGACTCGTCTCCTTTGATGGCCGCCTGATACATCCACCCCATCGAGATCGCTGCGTTCAGATAAAACGGGTGCAGCCGCGCAAGCTGGTTCTGCAGTTGCTGCGAGCGCTCCGTTAGCCCGGTCTTCACCCACGGTTCTTTGCGGGCGGCCCAAAGATCGTCCAACGCCAGCACCTGCTCCTGCCCCTGCCGCACCGCCAGCCACCGGCAGCGATCCGCCAGCCAGTTTCGCGTCTCCTCCGTGGACATTAACGGCAGCATCGAGGGCGTGCGCTTGTTGTAGAAACCCACCTGCCACCACAGCTCGCGCGTCGGCCCGTCCTTCAAGACCAGCCCATACGTGTCTTGCAGCGCGCGCAGCGGATCAGTTCCGCCCACAATCGCGCGCAACCAGCCCTCCCAGCGGCGCGCGTCGCTCGCCTCCGCCTGCAAATGCTGCAACAGCCAGAACGCCGACAACTCCCACCCGCGCGATTCGGCCTGACCTCGTTCCCAGCGCAATAATCCCTCGATCGACGGCGGCGACAGTTGCGCTGATTCCTGCTGCATCGCGTCCAGCATCGCCGGGCGGTCCCGCGTCTCGCTGAGCGACGTGCAGGCCAGCTCCAGCCACAACGGCACCGTCAGCTGTGACGACGCGCCATACCAAGCCACCGCCTGCCGCAAGATAAGCGCCTGCACCAACGCGCGCCGCACGATGCGAGCATCGACGTTTTCACTCCACTTTATCCGCACGCCCACCCGACCGCCGACCTCCGCCACAACCGAAAAAACGGCCACGCCCGTCCACTCTTTTTCCGGCACGAGCCGCACCGCCACAGCCGACGAAAATCCCTCGGCGGGCAACTTCAACGGCGGGGCCAACGCCCGCCACACGCTGTTGGCCAGCGTCAGGGTTTGCTGCGCCGCGCGTGTCTGCACCGCGATGATTTCGAACTGCCCGTCCCCCGTATAAAACACGAGCGGCGTCTCCCTTTTTTCCATTGCTGACGCCGTCCCCGCACGCGGCGAATCCGTAACCGACGAAGCGTTCATGGGCACCGATTCCGCCGTTTGCGCCCAAACCGCCAGGCCTGTCATCAAGCCCGCACCACCGATCGCAAACCTCCACACCCACCGCATCACGGCAACGAAAGGTGCAACCCGTCCCCTTCGACCGCCACAAGCGAAAGCTTGCTCCAGGCCGTGCGCAGATCATCCGGGATTTCCACCGACACCAACATCCGCTGCACGATCAAATCCTTCAGCCCTGGCACCCGCTGCGTCGGCAGTGACCCGACATAGAGTTCATCCGCCACGAACACATAGCCGTTGGCTCCCTGCGCAAAATGCCCGCGCGT
The DNA here is from genome assembly GCA_023269455.1 of Opitutaceae bacterium. Lineage (GTDB taxonomy): Bacteria > Verrucomicrobiota > Verrucomicrobiia > Opitutales > Opitutaceae > Rariglobus. Next base: position 10,859 of record JAHFTG010000032.1, read on the forward strand.
CTGCAAAACCAGAGGCAGGCTCACCCCAAAAGCGTTCAACGTCGCCGGCAGTCCTAGCTGGAGCACGTTGTCGCGAATGCGGAAATTCGGGCGATCCAATAGCAAGAAAGGACCCGCCGGCTCGGGTTTCGTCACCGCCGCAGGATCAGGCGTGGCGGTCTTCGACTTGGCCTTGGAGGCAGCCTGCGGCACCACGCTCGCGATCCATGCGTTCAATTCCTCTTCGCTAAAAATGATGTCTGCCGTGCCCCCCTCGCTCAACATCTGGCGCTTGCGCATCCACTGGCGCGACTTGTTGGAATCGATGGCCCCCTGCACGAAATACACCGCGCCAATCACGGGCTCCTTCGGCAGCTCCTTCACCACCTCGACCGGTTTCAAGACGAGATACACCGCGGCGAGCGCCACGCCGAGCACGATACTCAGGACGACGCCTAGGCTGATTTCAAAAAATCCGGGACCGCGCATCGCGCGTTCAGTCTTGGTCAGGGAAGCCATGTAAAAAGTGGGAAATCAGAGCGTTTTCCTTGGCGGAAGTCCGCGAAGAATTTGGGCATTTCAGTGACGCGAAGCACTTTTGCGAGATTCTTCCACGAAGCGGAAATACGCTGCATAAAAAACCCAGCTCGCCGCCAGCCCCGTGAACACCGTGAACGTCATCAGCGGCATGCCGACCACCATAAAACCGATCAGCGCCAGCGTCGGCACCCAGAAGTAGCCTTTGGTCGAGCGCAGCATCGCGATCAGCACCGGCAACCGGAAAGCATCCTTATACTCCCCACGCTTCTGGTGTTGGTAGAGACCGGCGGCCGAAAGCGGCCCCGCCAGCATGAGCGTCGGCACCAATGGCAGATAGACAAAGGTTCCGAAATTCACCGGCAGCAACCGCAGCGGATACGTCAACATCCAGGCGATGAGGATGGGGGCCACGCCCAAGACCATAAAAATCACAAACGCCGCCACGCCATTAATAAACAAACGCCGCCAATCCCCCCATTCCGGGAACGAAAGCGCATCGCCACGCCGCGCCTGCTCGACCATCGCGTAGAGATAGCCAAAGGCAAAAAAATGCGCCACCGGCACGATCAGCAGGAGTGCGCCGACGATGGCTTTGATATACCACGCGGGCTGTGAAAAGAGGCGTTTGCAAACTTGTTCAAGGGAAGGCATTGCGGCAGGCGATTTTTGCGTAAACGGTAGCTCCCCGCCGATGGACTTCACAACCAAATTAAACCAGCTCATCCAGCACGTCGATCAAGCCATCGACGACCTCGTCCCGCCGCACCCAGGCCCGCACGCCGGCCCCGCGCGCATCCACGAAGCCATGCGCTACAGCCTGCAAGCCGGCGGCAAGCGCCTCCGCCCCGTCCTCGTCCTCGCCGCCGCCGAGCTGTTCGGCAAACCCTCCGCCTCCGCTCCGATTCCGTCTCCTGCTCTCAGCTCTCAGCTCTCAGCTCTCAGCTCCTCCTCCGCCTTCCCCGCCGCCGTCGCCATCGAGTGCGTCCACACCTACTCGCTCATCCACGACGACCTGCCCTGCATGGACAACGACGATCTCCGCCGCGGTCGTCCCACCGCCCACAAACAGTTTGATGAAGCCACCGCGCTCCTCGCTGGCGACGCGCTTCTCACCCACGCGTTCCTTCTCCTTGCCACTCACTACGCCACCGATCCGCGCCTCGCGACCGCCCTCGTGCGCGAACTCGCCGACGCCGCGGGCGGCTCCCGCCTCATCGGCGGCCAGATGCAAGACCTCCTGTCCGAAAAAAAATCCGACGCCACCGCAGGCGAACTGGAATTCATCCACCTCAACAAAACCGCCGCCATGATCGAGGCGTCGCTCGTCTCCGGCGGCCTGATCGGCGGCGCAGCCGAAGCCGACCTCGCCCAACTCCGCCTCGCCGGCCGTCATCTCGGGCTTACCTTTCAAATCATCGACGACGTCCTCGACGCCACCGCCGACAGCGCGACCCTCGGCAAAACCGCCGGCAAAGACGCGCAGGCCGACAAGACCACCTACGTCAAACTCCACGGCATCGAAGCCGCCCGCCGCATGGCGCAGGAGCAGACTGATCTCGCCCTTGCCGCCCTCCGCACGCTCCCAGGCGACCCGACTTTCCTGATCGCGCTCACGCAAGCGATGACCGCCCGCGCCAAGTAATTTCAGCGGAAGACACCGCTTACTCCAACTTCACCCGCGCGCGATAGAACGTCTCGCACAACTCGTAGATGTCCTTCGGCGAAGTCATTTCCAAAGCCTCCTTCGCCAGTTTCTTGGCGTCGGAGATCTTCATCGCCCGCACCAGGTATTTCACGGCGGGCAGCAGCGGCGGGGTCATGCTGAGTTCGTCCACGCCGAGACCGATGAGCAGCGGCGCATAGACCGCGTCGCCCGCCATCTCGCCGCACACGCTCACCTTGATCTTCTGCTTGTGCGCCTGATCGACGATGCTCTTCAACGTGCGGATCACCGCCGGATGCGTCGGCTCGTAGAGATGCGCGATGCTGTTGTTCCCACGATCGATCGCCAGCAGGTATTGGATGAGGTCGTTCGTCCCGATGCTGAAAAAATCACAGTCCTTCGCGAGCAGGTCGGCCGTGATCGCCGCGCTCGGAATCTCGATCATCGAGCCGACCGCGAGCTTCGGGTCGAAGGCGATCTTCTTGGCCTTCAACTCCGCCTTGCACTCGTCCAGCACCGCGTTCGCCCGCGCGAGTTCCTCGCGTCCG
>JAHFTG010000199.1 GCA_023269455.1 Opitutaceae bacterium
TTTCGTGAAACGATCAACCGCATCTTTCATCGCGTTGAGCCGGCCTGCGGATGCGTAGGCCCGGACGAGTTCGAGGGAGGCGTTCTCTTTTTCGGCGGCGTCAGGGTAGTTCTTCAGCAGCCGTTCCAGGGCGAGGGCCGCCTCCCAGTCGCCGCCGCGAAGGAGGAAGGTGTGTCCAAGGCGGTAATAAAGGGCGGAGTCGTAATCGGCTTTTTGGGTGATCTCATCCAGCGCGCCCTTGGTCGCCTTGATGCGTGATTCGATGCGGCGAATGGTTTCGGCGTCGGTCAGCGATGTGCCGAGCACGGCTTTCTTGCGGGCGAGTTCGGCATCCATGCGCTTCGTGCGCTGGTCTTGAAGGCGCAACAGTTCGTCGCGGGGCAACACGGTGCGGTAGGCGGCGAGCGCACCGGCGGGATCTTTGGCGGCGAGCAAGGCGTCGCCGAGCTGGAGGCTGAGGGTGTTGAGCCCGGCGAGGTTATCGACGATCCTCATGTTGCCGCGCAGCAAGGTCAGGCCGCGGGAGGCTTCCGTGAGGTTCTTTTGCTGGAGTTGCAGCGAGATGAGGGTGAGCGCGGACTCGGCCCAGTCGGCATCGTGCGGGGCGGTGGCGAGGAGGCGGCTGAGCGCATCGATGGCGACGTCGTTCTGACCGGCCTGCTGCGCGGCCAGCGACCGATACATGAGGGCTTTGTCGTGATAGACGGGCGATGCCTCCAGCGCGGTGAAAACGGGGATCGCTTCGGCAAACTTGTTTTGCAGGGCGAGCGAGAGGCCCAGCACCAGGCGGGCATCGGCGGCGACTTGGCCGGTAGAAACACGCTTGAGGAGTTTTTCGGCGATGGCCTGGGCCTGAGAAAGCTCCTTGAGCTGAAAGTGGGTGTTGGCGGCGAGGAGCTGGATGTTGCCGAGATTCGCTCCGCGTGGCAGGGCTTCGCCTTTGTCCACCCGGTCCAGCACCCTGTCGAGCAAGGGGGCGGCGTCGCCTGGCTTGCGGGCTTTGATCTGCAAATCCGCCTCGTTCAAAATCTGCGGCAGGGGAACCTGGATGTCGGCCGCGCGAAGCGTGGTATTTAAAATGAAAACGGCACAAAATGCCCGCACGTAAAATGCGGGCCTCGGGAAGCGGCTCAGTGGCTTGCGCAGAGGGGGACGCACAGGGGCAGCAAGCAATAAGGCGGCCAACCTGGGGATATTAATACGTTTTCTAGGTTAAGGAATGCCCGGCGTTCGCGGAGCGACAAGGGCCGGGGCGTTTCACGCGGGGGAAAGCGAGCGTGTGCGGGTTTTCGCCGGGGTGAGACTATTGGTTATAACAGGTGAATGAAACCATTCGTCACCGTGTTTTCCGCCGCAATTTCAAAGGCCCAGGGCGAGTTGCGTGGTTGCTACGTTGGATACCGGGGCGAGGCAGAGCGGGTCGTCGTGGCGGACGTTGTTGACGTGTGAACTCACGGCGGTGGCCGTCATCGTTTCGGCGTCAAAAGGGCGGAGGAGCGGCGCGAGTGCGCGGGCGGCGGTGAGGCGTGGATCGAGCCAGGTTTCCTGCGCTTCGCGGGTGGCGAGCATCACGGGCATGCGGTGGTGGATGGGTGCCATCACGGCGTTGGGCGCGGTGGTGACGACGGCGCAGGATTCGAGCGTGGTGCCGTCGGGCGCGAGCCACGTTTCCCAGAGACCGGCGAGGGCGAAGGGGCGTTCGTCACGCAGGCGGAAAAGCCACGGCTGGCGGGTGCGGCCTTGGACGGCCCATTCGTAGTAGCCGCTGGCGGGGATGAGGCAGCGGCGGGAGCGAAACGCGTCGCGAAAGGTGGGTTTGTCGGCGAGCGACTCGGCGCGGGCGTTGACGGGTGGCGGGCGGGCGCGGTCTCGCGTCCAAGAGGGAACGAGGCCCCAGTGGAGCGAGGTGAGCTCGCGGGTGGTTGAAGCGGGGCGGTTGCGGACGGCGGGGATGCCGGTGCCGGGGGAGAGGTTGTAACGCGAGACGGGGGGCACGCCGTTTTCGAGGAGGACGCCGAGCTGCGCGAGGAGGGACTTCGTGTGCTCTTGGAGGAGGACGTAGCGGCAGCACATGGGGGAAAACGCGGCAATCAGCGGGCGAGCTGCGAGAGCAGCGGCGGCACTTCGCGCACCGAGGCGAGCTCGAAGAAACGGCCGTCGGCCGGGGGTAACGTGTCCACGTGTTCGTGCGCCCAGGTGAGCGGGTAGGGGACGTGGACAGCGCAGCCGCCGAGCGCGAGCACGGGGGCGATGTCGGATTTGAGAGAGTTGCCCACCATGAGGAAATCCTCCGGCGCGATGGCGTGGCGGCGAAGGATCGTGGCGTAGGAAGACTCGTTTTTTTCGGAGAGGATTTCGACGTGGCGGAAGTGGTCGGCGAGGCCGGATTTGGCGAGCTTGCGCTCCTGGTCGCGGAGGTCGCCTTTGGTGATGACGAGCAGGCGGTGGGTGGTGGCGAGGGTGGCGACGGTCTCGGCGACGCCGTCGAGCAGCTCGACCGGATGCGCGAGCATGGCGCGGCCGAGCTCGAGGAGCCGGCGGATTTCGTCGGCGCTGATCTTGCCGTCGGAGAGTTCGATGGCGGTCTCGATGGCGGAGAGCATGAAGCCTTTCACGCCGTAGCCGTAGGGTTCGAGGTTGCGCATCTCGGTCGCGAAGAGCGTGCGGTCCACGGTGGCGGCGTCGTGGTATCGCGCGAGCATGTCGCGGTAACGCAGGTGGACGTTTTCGAAGATGGTCTCGTTGTGCCAGAGGGTATCGTCGGCATCGAAACCGATGACGAGTTCGCGGGAAGCCATGATTCCAGTGAGTCCGCGCGCGGCGGGCGGGCAAGCTTCGTGACGCAGGCATGGGTGTGAGGTTGGGTATTTACGCGGCACTTGGGGTGCCGCAGCCTGTCGCACCTGTGTTCATGAAGCTTTTTTTGTTTATTGGTTTTGCGTTGGGGTGTGCGTCCGTCGCGGCGGTGCGCGCCGATGCGCCTGCGCCGAAGCCGTCGGCCGACGAGGCGCCGGCCAATGCGGAGCGGGAGTTGAAGGCGATCTTTGACCGGCAGCAGGCGTTGCTGGCGACGGCGGCGGGGAAGACCAGCCAGACGGAGCTGGAGGATTTGCACACGCAGTTCCAGCAATTGACCAACGACTACGAGGACTACATCGGCAAATACCCGGCGCTCGCGGCGGGTTATGTGAGCTATGCGTTGTTCCTGCAAAAGCCGGTGATCGACGAGCGCCGCCGCGCCGCCGCGCTCTTGCTCAAGGCCAACGCGCTGAACCCCGATCTGCCCATCGTGAAGAACCAGCTCGGCAACTATCTCGCCGAGGAGGGCAAGCCGATCGAGGCGTTGAACTACTTCCTCGCGGCGGTGAAACTCGCGCCGAAGGAGCCGCTTTATCACTACCAGATCGGCACGCTCATCACGGAGGCGCGCGATGATTTTTTGAAGACTGGCGAGTGGACGCGCGCCGCGCTCGACAAGTCGATGCAGGACGCCTTCGAGCAGGCGATGATGCTTTCGCCTGGCAACATCCCGTATGCCTACCGCTATTGCGAGTCGTTCTACGATCTGGAACAGCCCGAGTGGGACGATGCGCTTGCCAACTGGCGCGCGCTTGAAGGTAAGTCCGCGACCGTGCTCGAAAAGCAGACGATCCGCCTGCACGAGGCCAACATTCTCATCAAGCAGGGGAAGTCCGCCGAGGCGCGGGCGCTGCTCCTGACGGTCACGCAGGACGCATTGCAGACGCAGAAGCAAAAGCTGGTCGCGGCACTCGACGCCGCGGCCAAGAAATAGGTTCGCGCCCATCGCGATCACCCGATTTTCGTGACGGAGATTTTTGCCGATGCTGAACAAACTTGAACGTCTCTTCGGGCGCTACGCGCTCACTCATCTGCCGCTGTATCTCGTGATCGGCCAGGTGGGCGTTTATCTGCTCTGGATGCTGGGCTCGATCGACGTGAACCGGCTCCTGCTCTATCCGGCGCTGGTGCAGACGGGCGAGGTGTGGCGGTTGTTCACGTTTTTCTTTGTGCCGCCCGCGGCGGGTCCGCTGTTTATCGCGTTCGCATGGTATCTTTTTTATCTGATGGGGAGCGCGCTGGAGAGCTATTGGGGCGCGTTCAGGTTCAACCTGTTTATAGCTGTCGGCTACGCGCTCACGGTGGCGGCGGGGTTTCTCACGCCGGGTTATCCGGTGGCCAATGCGTTCATCGCGGGATCGGTCTTTTTGGCATTCGCTTATCTGAACCCGGATTTCGAACTGGCGATTTTTTTCATTCTGCCGGTGAAGATCAAGTGGCTGGCGCTCATAACGTGGGCGGGCTACGCGTTTGGCTGCGTGGTCGGCGGCTGGGATACGCGGCTGCAGATTCTCGCCTCGACGGGGAATTTCCTGCTGTTTTTCGGGAGCGATATTTTTCAGACGATGCGGTCGCGCCGCCGCCGGATGGCGGTGCAGGCGGATCGATTCGCACGTTCGGCCGACGGTGACGGTCCCCGGCATCGCTGCCATGTGTGCGACAAAAACAGCGACACGCACCGCGACCTCGATTTCCGCTACTGCTCGAAATGCGCGGGCGACCAGTGCTACTGCCCGGATCACATCTTCACTCACACGCATGTGCTCGTGACGGAGACGGTCTCACCTAGGAAAAAGTAGCACGAGCGGTAAAGGAGCGGCACGAAAACCACGCGTTTATTGCAACACTCCTGCCGCGGG
>JAHFTG010000200.1 GCA_023269455.1 Opitutaceae bacterium
GCGGAGGCGAGGGCGTCGGAGGATTTGAAGCCGATGACGATCCAGATGCAGCCGATGGCGAGCACCCAGTTGACCAGTGGAATGTAGATCTGGCCCTGAAGCTCGGCGTTGGTGTGAAGAATTTTAGGCGCGGGAAATACCCGAGTTGGATCGCCTGGCGTGTGAGCGAGAACGTGCCAGAGATGAGTGCCTGGCTGGCGATGACGGCGGCGAGAATCGAGAGAATCACCAGCGCGAACTGCGGAGGTCCCGCAGGCGCGAGGGCGAAGAAGGGATTGAACCCGTCCACCGCCGCCTCGGCGGGATGGGCAAGCGTGTAGGCCCCTTGGCCGAAGTAGTTCAGAAGCAGTCCGGGGCAGGCCAGACCATACCACGCGAAGGCGATTTGCCGCCGTCCGAAATGGCCCATATCGGCGTAGAGCGCCTCCGCGCCGGTGACGGTGAGCACGATGGCGCCGAGCATCGCCGTGATGGAAAGAGGATGGTCGGCGAGCAGGTGGTAGCCGTAACGTGGATCGAGGGCCAGCAGCACCGACGGGTGGCTGTAGATGTGCCAGCCGCCCAAGAGCCCCAGCACCGTAAACCACAACAGCATCACTGGGCCGAAAATGCGGCCGATCAGGTGCGTGCCTTTTTTCTGGATGAAGAAGAGTCCGGCGAGAATCACCACCGCCATCGCTACGATGGTGTGTTGCTTGAGATTAGGATCGAAGCTCTTGAAGCCCTCGGCCGCGCCGAGCACGGAGATCGCCGGGGTGATCACGCCGTCGCCATAGAGCAACGCCGCACCGAACAGAATGAGGAGCGCGCTGAAGCCGAGCCCGCGCCGGTCGGTTTTGCGATCATGGCCCAGCGCGAGCAATGCGAAGATGCCGCCTTCGCCGCGATTGTCGGCCTTGGTGACGAAGCGCAGGTATTTGAAACTCACGATGAACGTGAGCGTCCAAAACATGAGGGAGAGAATCCCGCGCACGCCCGCTTCGCGATCCATCGCTGTGGGCAGATGCACGAGGCACTCGCGCATGGTGTAGAGCGGGCTGGTGCCGATGTCGCCGAAGACCACTCCGAGGGCGCCCAGGCAGAGCCCGGCTTTGATGGCGTTCTTGGGGGCACAGGCGGGCGTGGCTTCCATACGTGACAGGCAGTCTCCTCAACGCCCGTCAGCATCCAAGCTGTTTTTTGGCCTCCGGGAAAATGGGTTGCAAACGCGGCGCGCGTTGACCTCGGGCGCGAACGGCGCACTTTTGGTTTTCACCATGAGCCTCCCCGTTTGGAAGGTCGCGAAGACCTACACTGACATCCTTTACCACAAGACCGACGGCATCGCGAAGGTCACCATCAACCGCCCCGAGAAGCGCAACGCGTTCCGGCCCGAGACCGTGATGGAACTCTACGACGCCTTCATCGACGCGCGCGAAGATCCCTCGATCGGCGTCGTGCTGCTCACCGGCGCCGGTCCGCACACCGACGGGAAATATGCCTTCTGCGCGGGCGGCGACCAGAGCGTGCGCGGCCACGCGGGCTACGTCGGCGGCGACGGCGTGCCCCGTCTCAACGTACTCGATCTGCAAAAACTCATCCGCTCGATGCCAAAGGTCGTGATCGCGCTCGTCGCGGGTTACGCCATCGGCGGCGGGCATGTTCTCCACCTCGTGTGCGATCTCACCATCGCGGCCGACAACGGCATCTTCGGTCAGGTCGGCCCGAAGATGGGCAGCTTCGATGGCGGCTTCGGTTCCAGTTATCTGGCGCGCATCGTCGGCCAGAAAAAAGCCCGCGAAATCTGGTATTTGTGCCGCCAGTATGACGCGAAGCAGGCGCTCGAAATGGGCCTCGTTAACACGGTCGTGCCTGTCGCCGAACTCGAAGCCGAGGGCGTGAAGTGGGGCCGCGAGATCATGGGACACAGCCCGCTGGCGATCCGCTGCTTGAAGAGCGCGTTCAACGCCGATGTGGACGGCCAGTCGGGCATCCAGGAACTCGCGGGCAACGCCACGCTGCTCTATTACATGAGCGAAGAGGCGAAGGAATTTCACTCCGCCCAGCGCGAGAAGCGGAAACCCGACGCGCGCAAATTCCCCTGGCTGCCGTAAACCGCAGCATGCGGCCTGGCGGGCGGCCGACTGAGCCGGCTTAGTTGTCCATCACGTCGTCGCCCACCGTCGGGCGGGGGCGTGACGGGGTGGGAATCTCCGGCGGCGCGGTCAGCGCCTCGCGCACGGTCGCGCGGCGACGGCTGTAATAAAGCGCGAGTCCGCCCTGATAGATCAGGGTGACGAGCAGCACGGTCGCATACATCGAATAAAAAATGATGCGCAGCAGCCGCATGAGTTCCTCATTGCTCAGTCCCGCTTGATCGAGAATCGACTTCATGTCGGGCGTCAGTTGACCCATGGCCGTTTGCGGGTCGAAGCCGGCCAACTGCCCGAGCGTATAGGCCCAAATGGAGCCTAGAACGATCCACTGTGAACGGATGAGCAACGTCATGCCACCGTCCGCGTCGTGTTGGCGCAGCTTGCCCAGTCCACGGATTTCCACCACGCCGCCTGCCGCCACGATGAGGCCGATGACGCCTCCGACCACATCGCCGGAGGCAAGCGAAACCAATGCGCACAAACCGGCAAAGATCGCGATGCTCCAGCCATTGAGGCGGGCGGTGCGCATCACGCGGTGAAGGATTTCTTTGGGAGTGCGTTTGGCCATGACGGAGGTTTTTGGGTTGGGTAACTAAAGCGCGATGAGTGTCGCGTGTGGATCGCGTTTCGCAAGGTTACGGGCTGAAAACAAACCGCGCGTAACCATACCCGATCAATTCGTCGGTTACGGTGCGAAAGCCCTGGCTGGAACGCCACCACCGCCGCGCATCGTAGCTGCGGTCGGGCACGGCGATGATGCCGATTTCCACGCCGGGGCCAAAGGCTTTTTCGAAGAGAAGCCGGGAGCGGCGGGCGTGGGTGCCCTGGGAAACGAGCGTAAGTTTTTCCGGCATCGGGCCGTGCGCGCGCAGCCAGTCGCGCAAGGCGATGGCCGAGGTGTAGGTGCGGTCCTTGTAGGCTTCTCTGGCGGGCACAGCCTGCGGAGGCGGAGTGTTTGCGCCGAGGGCGACCAGCGTGGCCGCGCCCAGCTCAGCGTAGGTTTTATACGCGGCCATCGGTTCGCCTCGTTCGATCGGTCCGCCGGTCACGAACAGCGCAGGGCAGGGCGCGCGACGGGTTTCGGCGAGCACAGTTTCCAGGCAGTAATCCGGCATCCATCCTTCCACCACAAGCACGCTGCCAGGCAAAGGGGCCGTCACCGCGAGGAACGGCTGCACTTTGCGAACACCGACCACGAAGATGCCAACTGCCACGAGCGCGGCCATCAACCAGCCTCGCCAGGTGAGCCGCAGGCATTCGCGTCGCTTCAAAAGGCCGAAGAACAGAAGGCGATCGGTGGGCATCGCTCACGGTTGAGCCACATCGCCGCGCCCGCGTCGAGGCCGACTTGCCTTCTCGACACCGTGCGCGGCAGGCGCACTCTCTGAAAACCATGCCCACGATCTACGAAACCCTCCGCGCCGACATCATCACTGCCGTCAAGGCCCGCGACTCCGGCCTTGCGACCATCCTGCGCACCAACGACGGCGCCATCCAGCGCGCCTCGATGGATCTCAACAAGCCCATCGACGATGAACTCGTGCTCGCGACGCTCCGCAAAGCCGTGAAAAACCTCACCGCCGCCAACGCCGAATTCGAGAAAGGCGGCCGCGCCGACCTCGTCGCCGCCAACGTCGCCGAAATCAAGATCCTCGAAAAATACCTCCCCCAAGGTCTCGACGCCGCCAAGTTGGAAGCCCTCGTGGCCGAGGCCATTCAGTCCACCGGCGCCCAATCGAAAAAAGAAATGGGCAAGGTCATCGCCGCGCTCAAGCAGCATCCCCAGGCCGGCCTCATCGACTTCGGAGCGGTGAGCAAACTCATCCAGGCCAAGCTGGTTTGAACGTCTCTGGCCTGTCGTGGGCGTTTACTTCGCCGACTTCAGCAGCTCGCCGACGAGTTGGTTGACCACGGGGTCCACCTCGGTGCTGATGGCGACGTTTTTTTGGTAGGACACCGTGGCATAGGGCTGCGTCGCCTGCGGGTCTTGCGCGGAGATCCGCAGATGAACCATGTGGTTCGAGAAATCCCACGACCAACGATCCTCATAGATGATGAGAGCCTGCGCCGCATCGGGCATCATGGTGAAGGGGCCGCTCTCCGCCTGAAATCCGCGGGCCTGCAACGCGCGCACGATGCTATCGTCGAGGCCGTGGTTGTCGTTGAGATTGCTCAACACGAAAAAATGCCGGACACCCGAGAGGTGGCGGCCTTTGTCCACATGGGTGTTCACCGCCGCGCAGCCGGTGAGCAACAGGATCAGGGTGAAGAACGATGACGCGATTTTCATCAAAACCCCAGCCACGGAGGAAACGGGACGCGGTGCAATCCTCGGCTGGTTTTATCGCAACTACGGGCCGGACGACGGATTCCCTTCCCATGTCGCCAGGATGTGCGCAACCTTCGCCGAATCATGGCTCAGATCGGCAAACGTAACCAACTCACCGTCCTCAAAGAAGCGCCTCCGGGCTTTTACCTCGATGCAGGCGAACACGGGGAATTGCTCCTGCCCGGCGCTTACATTCCCGATGGCGCGAAGGTCGGC
>JAHFTG010000201.1 GCA_023269455.1 Opitutaceae bacterium
CGGTCGCGCATCAAGGGTGTTTATTTTTCCATCCTTACGCAGGCGCTCACCTATGGCGCGTCGCTCATGTTTTTCCGCAATGACATGCTGATGGGCGGCAACAACGGCTTCACGGATTTCAAGTTCATCCTCGGTCACGATTTGCGCGAAGCTTCCACGCAACGCGGGCTGTTTATCGTCACGGCGGTTATTCTTCTGGTTGTTTATGTGGGGCTGCGGCTGCTCAGCCACACGAAGTTCGGACTCGTGCAGCGCGCGATCCGCGACGGTGAAAACCGCGTGTTGTTCAGCGGCTACGCGACCGCACATTTCAAGTTGTTCATCTTCGTGCTGGCCGCGCTTATCGCGAGTGTCGCCGGGGCGTTGTTCGTGCCGCAGGCAGGCATCATCAACCCCGAGGAGATGAAGCCTGAAAAGTCGCTCGAAGCCGTCGTGTGGTGCGCGGTCGGCGGTCGTGGCACGCTCGTCGGGCCGATCATCGGCGCGATCAGCATCAACAGCCTCAAGAGCTGGGCCTCGCGCGAATATCCCGATTACTGGTTGTTGATCCTTGGCGGCCTCTTCGTGGTGGTCGTGTTGCTGCTGCCCGGCGGCATCGTAAGCATTCCCGGACGCATCAAGGAACTCGTCCAACGCTTCCGGCGACCTCCGCCGGATCCAGATCCCACGCCCAGGGCTGCGTCGGCGTCATCCGCTCCTGTTCCAAACGAAACCACTCCTCACTGATCCGCCATGGCTGCCAAATACATGCTTACCGTCGAGGACGTGTCGAAAACCTACGATGGGTTTAAGGCGATCACCGACCTCACTTTTTATCTGTTCGAGGGTGAACTGCGCACCGTCATCGGGCCCAACGGGGCGGGCAAGTCCACGTTCTTCGATCTCATCACGGGTCGCGCCAAGCCGGACAAGGGCAAGATCGAGTTCGGCTTCAACACCGACCTCACCAAGATGAACGAATACGAGATCAACCGTCTTGGCGTCGGGCGTAAGTTTCAGACTCCGAGTGTTTTTACCGAGCACACGGTTTTCAACAATCTCGTGCTTTCGCTCAAGGGTTCGCGCGGCGTGTTCGCTTCTATTTTCAACCGCCTTTCCTCGACGGATCGCGACCGTATCGATGAGTTGCTCAAGCTCATCCGTCTCGACGGCAAACGCACATGGAAGGCAGGCCAGCTCGCCCACGGCGAAAAACAGTGGCTGGAGATCGGAATGCTCCTCGCTCAAGAGCCGAAAGTTCTCCTCGTGGACGAACCCGCCGCCGGCATGACCGACGAGGAAACCCACCGCACGGGCGAGCTGCTCATCTCCCTCGCAGGCAAGCACAGCATCGTCGTCATCGAGCACGACATGACCTTCGTGAAACAAATCGCCCGCGACGGCCTTGTCACCGTCCTCCACCAAGGCAGCGTTCTCTGCGAAGGGAAATTCGACGCCGTCCAGTCCAACCCCAAGGTCCGCGAAGTTTACCTCGGTCGAGGCAAAGCCACCAAATGAGCGCCCTTCTCCAACTTACCTCGGTCGAGGCCGACATCGGCGGCTCTCGCATTTTACGCGGCGTGAATCTTGAGGTTCACTCCGGTGAACTCGTGGCTCTTATGGGCCGCAACGGTGTCGGCAAGACCACCACGCTGCGTTCCATCACCGGTCTGCGTTCCATCCGCGCGGGCTCGATCACCTTGGACGGAAAGCGCATCGACAAGCTCCCGCCTGACGCCCGCGCCCGCGCCGGCATCGGCTATGTGCCGCAGGGCCGCGATATTTTCCCCCATCTTACCATCGAGGAAAATCTCCACGTCGGCCTCGTCGTCCACGGACGCAAGGGCGCCGAAGCGCGCGAGGGTTTGGACAAAGTTTTCACGCTTTTCCCGGTGCTCAAAGAAATGCTTTCGCGCAAAGGCGGCGTGCTCTCCGGTGGACAGCAGCAACAGCTCGCCATCGGGCGCGCGCTCCTCACGAAGCCGAAGCTGCTCATCCTCGACGAACCGACGGAAGGCATCCAGCCGTCGATCATCGACCAGATCGGCGACGCCTTGAAGGCGCTTAAATCTGACGGCTCGCTCGCCATCCTGCTCGTCGAGCAATACGTCGATTTTTGCCGCGAGATTTCCGACCGTTTTTACGCGATGGATCGCGGTGTCGTCACGATTTCGGGTGACATTGCCTCGTTGACCGACGACGTCGTGAAAACACACCTTCAAGTCTGAGTTTTATTTTACGAACATTACTGTTCATCAGCGCCCATTAGTGGTTAACACTTCCGCTTTCACCGCATGCACCTGACCCCGCGCGAACGCGAAAAACTCCTCATCGTCACCGCAGCCGATCTCGCCCGCCGCCGGCAGGCGAGGGGGCTCAAGCTCAACTACCCCGAGTCCATCGCCATCATCACCTACGAAATCATCGAAGGTGCGCGTGATGGTCGCTCGGTGGCCGACCTGATGAGCTACGGCACGACCATCCTTAAAAAAGACGATGTGATGGAGGGTGTGGGGGAGATGATCCACGACGTGCAGGTCGAAGCCACGTTTCCCGACGGCACCAAACTCGTCACCGTCCACCATCCCATTCGTTGAGCCATGATCCCTGGTGAAATCATCGTCGCTTCCGACGCCGCCCCCCTGCTTGCCAACACAGGGTTGGAGACCAAGACCCTCGAAGTCGCCAATACCGGCGACCGTCCGATTCAAGTCGGCTCGCATTATCACTTCTTCGAGGCCAATGCCGCGCTTCGTTTTGATCGCACGGCCGCCCGCGGATTTCGCTTAAACATTCCGGCCGGAACGGCGGTGCGTTTTGAGGCGGGCGATTTGAAATCGATCGAACTCGTGGCGCTCGCCGGCACCCGTGAGGTCTGGGGCCTGAACGCGCTCATCAACGGAAAACTCTGATTTCTTTTACATGGCTCTCAATCTCACCCGCCGCCAATACGCCGAGATGTTCGGCCCCACCGTGGGAGACCAGGTGCGCCTCGCCGACACCGAGCTTTTTGTCCAAGTCGAGCGCGACCTCATCGCCGAAGGCGGCGGCTACGGCAACGAGATCAAGTTCGGTGGTGGCAAAGTTATCCGCGACGGCATGGGGCAGTCGTCCACCGCACTCGATGCCGAGTGCCTCGATCTGATCATCACCAACGCGTTGATCCTTGATCCCGTTCTTGGTGTCATCAAAGCCGATCTCGGAATCAAATATGGCATGATCGTGGGTATCGGCCACGGCGGGAATCCCGGCATCCAGAGCGGCCTTGGTTCCGTCTATCCCGATCCGCGCACGGGAAAAAAGAACCCGATGATCGTAGGCGCAGCGACGGAAGTGCTCGCGGGCGAAGGATGCATCATCACCGCCGGCGGCATCGATTCCCATATTCACTTTATTTGTCCGCAACAGGTGGACGAAGCCATTTCCAGCGGTGTCACGACGTTGCTTGGCGGCGGCACCGGTCCGGCCACGGGAACGTTTGCCACGACCTGCACGCCCGGAGCCTGGAACATTCATCGCATGCTCCAGGCGGCCGAGTCGGTTCCGGTCAACCTTGGCTTTCTCGGCAAGGGAAACTGCGGCACGCCCGCGCCGCTTCGCGAGCAAGTCATTGCCGGAGCCATCGGCTTGAAACTTCACGAAGACTGGGACACGACGCCAGCGGGCATTGATACCTGTCTCGGTGTGGCGGATGAAATGGATGTCCAAGTCGCCATCCATACCGACACGCTTAACGAAGCCGGTTTCGTCGAGGACACGTTGAAGGCTTTCAAGGGCCGTGCGATTCACACCTACCACTCCGAAGGCGCGGGTGGCGGTCATGCGCCCGATATCATCCGCGTGTGTGGTGAGGCCAACGTCCTTCCATCGTCCACCAATCCTACGCGTCCGTTTACGGTCAACACCATCGACGAGCATCTCGACATGCTCATGGTGTGCCACCACCTCGATTCCAAGATTCCCGAGGATGTCGCGTTTGCCGAATCGCGCATCCGGCCCGAGACCATCGCGGCAGAGGATCGGCTGCATGATCTGGGCGCGATTTCGATGATGTCGTCCGATTCGCAGGCGATGGGGCGCATCGGCGAGGTGATCATCCGCACGTGGCAGACGGCGCATAAAATGAAGATGCAGTTTGGCCGTATGACCGGGCCTTCGCATCCGGCGGCGGACAACTTCCGCGCGCTTCGCTACCTCGCGAAATACACGATCAATCCGGCCCGCACGCATGGCATGGGGCATATCATCGGTTCGCTGGAGGTTGGGAAACTCGCCGACATCGTGGTGTTCAAACCCTCGCTCTTCGGGGTGAAGCCCGAGCTCATTCTCAAGGGAGGTTTTATTTCGTGGGCCAACATGGGCGATCCCAACGCCTCCATCCCCACGCCGCAGCCCACGTTTTATCGTCCGCAGTTTGGTGCGATGGGCGCGGCGCTCGGTGCGACGCATCTTACGTTTGTTAGCCAAGCTTCTCTCGATGACGGCAAAATCCAGCAGCTCGGCCTGCGTCGGCGCCTGGAGCCGGTGAAGGGGACGCGCACCGTCACGAAGCGTGACATGGTGCTTAACGACGCGATGCCGAAGATCGAAGTCGATCCCGAGACTTACACGGTGAAAGCCGACGGCGAGATTCTTACTTGCGAGCCCGCGAAGGTGCTGCCGATGGCGCAGC
>JAHFTG010000202.1 GCA_023269455.1 Opitutaceae bacterium
CTCCCCGGCATCGGCGATTTCGGCGACCGCCTCTACGGGACTTGATCAGCGCCCACCGGCCCGACGTTTTCGAAGCGCACCACTGCCCGCGCCTGCGCGCGCGACTCGGCCAGCGACACCGTAAAGCACGCCTCCCAGTCGTTGAGCTCGTCCTTGTCCACGAGCACCTGCGCAACCGTCCAATAAATCACATCCGCCGCGTCACGCTCCTCTGCAAAATGCGTGTGCTTCGCCGCGCGTCCCTCGGGATCGAGCCGAAACCGCCCGTGCGCGTCGAAGTAGGCCGCAAACGCCTTCTCGATCCGCTTCGCCTCGACTGACATCAGTCCATCGCTTTCGGCCACCGACTCGCCCGTCGCCAGTCGCGACGCCGCGCTCTCCCAATCGCGCGCCGCGACCTCCTGCAAAAATCCGAAGAGAGCCGTCCGCACCAGCCGACGGAAACCCGCCGCGTCGCGCGTGACGTCGTAGCTAGACGGCCGCGCCGGTTTGTCGCCCGCCAGCTCCTCCGCCACGAAATCCGGATTCCGCAACCGCTCCCACTCCTCCAGCAGGCTGGAATCGATCCCTCGGATCAACTCGCGGAAATACGTTTCCATTTCGACGACCTCCTCCGTCTTCGCCGCATCCGGCACCGTCTGGCTCAAAACTTTCCACACCTGCGACAGGTGCCGCAGCAGCAGTCCCTCGCCACGTTGCAGCCCATAGTCGCGCACATAATCCGCGAACGACATATACCGCTCATACATTTCCCGTGCGATGGATTTAGGCCGCACGTTCTCCTGGTCGATCCACGGATGCGCCGCCGCAAACGCGTTGAACGTGTCGTATAAAAACTCCCGCAGCGGCTTCGGGTGCTCGATCGTCTCCAGTTTCTCCATGCGCTCCTCATAAGGCACGCCCTCCGCCTTCATCTGCTCGACCGCGTCACCCTTCAACCGGCTCACCTGCTGCCGCAATATCTGGTCCGGGTCCTCCACGATGGCCTCGCACAACGTCAGCACGTCATACGGATAATCCGCCGACGCCCGGTCCAGCAACTTCACTGTGTCGATCAGGTAGAGCGACAACGCCTGATGCAGCGAAAAATCATCCTGCAACGCCACATTCACCCGCAGCTTCCGCCCCGACGGCTCCGGCGTGATCCACTCCACGATCTTCCGATCCAGCAACGCCCGGAACAACTGCCACGCCCGCTTCCGTAGCGCGCGTTTTTTATGCGGCGTCTCATGGCAGTCCGCGATGATCTGCCGCATCGCTTTGCACCCGTCCGTCTCGCGCCCGAGCACGAGCAGGAGCATCCCGTGCGACACGTCGAATCGCGATACCAGCTGTTCGGACGGCGCCACCATCAGCTTCTCAAACGTCTTTGCGTCCCAGCTCACTTCGCCCTCGGGCGCGGCCCGCTTCACCGCCTTTTTTTTCTTCGACGGATCGCGCGCGGCCTTCTCCTCCGCGCGCTTGTTTTCGATGATGTGCTCCGGCGCCTGCACGACCACGTAGCCCTTGTCGTCGTAGCCCTTTCTCCCTGCGCGCCCCGCTACCTGGCGAAAATCCCGCACACTCAGGATCGCCGCCTTCTTCCCGTCGTATTTCCAGAGCTGCGTAAACACCACCGTGCGGATCGGCACGTTGATGCCCACGCCCAGCGTGTCCGTGCCACAGATCAGTTTTAACAACCCTTTCTGCGCCAGCTGCTCCACGAGGATACGATACTTCGGCAACAGCCCCGCATGATGCACGCCGATGCCATGCCGCAGCCAGCGCTTCACCTCTTTCCCATACGGACTCGTGAACCGCACGCCCTCCAGCGCCGTCGCCAGCGCGGCCTTCTCGTCCTTCGAGCACACGTTGAGGCTCATCAACGCCTGCGCCGCCTCCGACGCCGCCCGTTGCGTGAAATGCACCAGATAAATCGGCGCACGGTTGTCCTCCAACGCCGTCGCCAGCCGCTCGACCAGCGGCGTCTCGCAATACTCGAACTCAAGCGGCACCGGCCGCCGGTCGCTGCGCACCGTCACGCTCGGCGCGCCCGTAAGCCGCGTCATGTCCTTCTCAAAAAATTCCGTCGCCCCCAGCGTCGCCGACATCAGCAAAAACCGGCTCTGCGGCATCGTGAGAAGCGGCGTCTGCCACGCGTAGCCGCGCTCGCCATCCGAGTAGTAGTGAAACTCGTCCATGATGACCGCGCGGATGTCGCTGCGATCACCGCGCGCCAGCGCGATGTTCGCGAGAATCTCCGCCGTGCAACACAAGATCGGCGCCTGCGGATTCACGCTCGCATCGCCCGTCATCATGCCGACGTGCTCCGGCCCAAAATCGCGGCAAAGCGAAAGGAATTTCTCATTCACCAGCGCCTTGATCGGACACGTATAAACCGACCGCTGGCCCGCACAAAGCGCCTTGAAATGAAACGCCGCCGCCACCAGCGATTTCCCCGAACCCGTCGGTGTGTTGAGGATCACATTCCGCCCCGCAAACAGCTCGATGATCGCCTCCTCTTGCTCCGCGTAGAGTTCAAGCCCGCGCTCCTTGATGACCATCAAAAACCGGTCAAGCACGGCATCCGCATCCGGTTTCCCGGGAATAGGCGCGAGCGGCGCAGGTATGGCGGACGACGAAGACATCCCGCCAGAACGACGCGCCAACCGGCTCGCCGCAAGCCCGCGCAAGAAACTCACGCGCGCACTTGTTTGCCCGGCGACATTTCTCCACCCTTCGCCCATGCCTGAAACGACACCCTCCTCCCTCGCCGAGACCAGCGGCCGCTGGTTGGGCTGGGGCTTGGTCGTGATCACCGGTCTTTTATTTTGGCCGGTCACACGCTGGATCGTCACCGAGGCCGTTGCTCGCGAGCAGATCAAGCAAGGCATGGTCCTGCTTCTTGCCGCCACCGCGCTCATCATCTGGATAAACCGCCATGATCTGCGCCTCGCCCTCAATCTCGACAACCGCGCCCTCGGCCTGCTCGCCGGCGCCTTCGGCTGCGTGGGCGTGGCTGGCATCACCGGCTGGTCGCTCCTGTTGCTGCCAGGCATGACTCTCGGCCTCGCCGGCTCGCTGCACGTTTTGCTCGGTGAAAGTGGCTACCGTTTTTTGAAACCGCTCGTGGCGGGCGTCGCCGCGTTGATGGTGATCATCCTCATTTTTCCCGTGCTCGACTGGCCGTTGCGCCAGCTCGCGGGCGTCGAGGCCGCACGCGTGTTGAGCGCAGTGGGGCTGGCCCCGCAACTGACCGTGATGAGTCCGCAACACGACCCGCAGCTCATCCTGCAAATCGGCACTCAAGCCTTCCGCGTGGCCACCGAGTGCAATGGTTTCGGCATCATCACCTCGGGCGCGCTGCTCGCCCTGCTGGCAGGTGGGATCAGCCGGCGCTCACCGTGGATCATCACGGGGCTCGTCCTCCTCGCGCTGCCCACCGGTTTTGCGGTGAATCTCCTCCGCATCCTCATCATCACACGGCTGGCGCCGCACCTGCCCGGCCACTACCTCGCGATGCACGAAGTCGTCGGCACGTTGATGTTGTGGCTCGGGCTGGGCTTCATCGGCTGGCTGGCGTGGCGGCCCCACGCTTCCGTATTGCCGAAGACGCCGGCGAACTCCACGGTTTGAACTCTTATGGGACGCCAATGGCTTCACGCGAAACGCGCGATCGTTAACAACAAAAAGGGACAGTTTGTCGGCAAGATGGTGAAAGAAATCACCGTCGCCGCCAAAATCGGCGGAGCCGACATGGCCGCCAACGCCCGCCTCTTTGCCGCCGTCGAAAAGGCCAAGAAGGCGAGTGTCACCCGCGACGTGATCGAGCGCGCCATCAACAAGGGCGCCGGTATCGGCGGCGAAAAGATGGTCATGGACCACATCGTTTTCGAGGGCTACGCGCCGCACAAAGTCCCGCTCATCGTCGAGGTTTACACCGACAACGTGCAGCGCACCACGCCCGAGATGCGCGTGCTCTTCAAAAAAGGCATCCTCGGCACGACGGGCAGCAACAAGTTCCTCTTTGAACACGTCGGCATCGTCGAAGCCTACACGGCCGTCGCCGGAGCCGATCTCGAAGCCGCCGCCATCGAGGCGGGCGCGAATGATTTTGAAGCCGTCGGACACGCGCAAAACGACGATATTCCCGAAGGCGCGACCGGCGCGCGTTTCCACACGGATCGCACGCAGGTCCACGCCGCCAGCGTGTGGCTGGGCGCCAACGGCTGGACGGTCGTGACGAGTGAAATCGGCTACGTCGCCAAGATGTTTCCCGAGCTCACCGACGAAGATCGCGCCGACGTGGGCGAGTTCTTGCAGGCCCTCGAAGAACACGAAGACGTCCAGCGCGTCTGGGCGGCCGTGAAGTGAACTCCGGTTCCAACACTTAAAACGAGAAGGCCGCATCGTTATTGATGCGGCTTTCTTGTTTTAGAGCTTTATCGGACCACTCACGCGCCGTCGCTGGCGGCGGCGCTCTTCGGGCGGAAAGAAGCGCGGAAACTGGCGGAGATATAATCGCGGTTCATGCGGGCGATGAAGTCGTGGCTGACGGCCTTCGGACACGCGGCGCTACACTCGTATTGATTCGTGCAGTTGCCAAAGCCGAGCGAGTCCATCGTCGCGACCATGTTGAGCACGC
>JAHFTG010000203.1 GCA_023269455.1 Opitutaceae bacterium
ATGTCACCGGCGGTCGCAGCCTGGCCCTCTTGCCAACCAAACGTGGGCGCAGCGACGAGCGCGGTAGGCTGGCGCGAGAGTTCGATACCAGCGGCGGCGGCGATGGTTTCGGTATGGCGCTTGGCGGTGTAGAAATCGGCGGACTCACGGGTGCGCCAAGTGCGTTCGCCGGTTTCTTCGGCGATGATGAAGGCGGCGGCGACGCACTCGGAAAGCTGGCCGTTGCGCTCAAGAAAAACGCGACCGGTTTCAAAAAGGTGCGAGACGGCGACGCCGCGAGATTGGTTGAGTTTGAGGGATTCGAGCAGGCCGGAGACGAGGGTGTTGCGCAGGTGCGACTGGTCTTCGACGAAGGGATTCGCAAGTGCGAGGTCGGCGATGGCGGCGGGCGTGGCCCACGCGGCGAGTTCCTTGGCGGGGCGCAGCGTGTAGTTGACGCATTCGTTGAAACCCTGGCCGACGAGGGCGGCGGACACGGCGCGGTTGAAGAGCACGATGGGATCGTCGTTGCCGACGAGGCCGGGCACGCTGACGACCGAAGAGGGGATTTTTTCGGCGCCGTAGAGACGCACGACTTCCTCGACGAGGTCGATGGGACGGTCGAGATCGTCGCGCCAGCTTGGCACGGAGAATGTCCAGGCGGGACCGCGGTTTTCGGTGGGCTCTTCGCGGACGACGGCGAGTTCGAGGGATTCGAGCGCGGCGCGTTGTTCGGCCGCGGGAATCTCGAAGCCGAGCTTATCATTGATGTAGGCGGGCGTGACCGTGATTTCGCGCTGCCAAGGAATGTCGGCACCGACGCGGTGAATCGGGCCGGCGACAGTTCCGCCGGCATGGGCGAGGATCAGGTCGATGAAACGGTGGGCGGCCTCATCGAGCGAGTGGACATCGACGCCGCGCTCGTAGCGGTAAGACGAATCGGAGGCGAGACCGAGGCGTTTGACGGTGGCGCGGACGGACTGGCGTTTGAAATAGGCGACTTCGAGGACGAGGTCGGTCGTATCGGATGAGACGCCGGAATCGATGGAGCCCATGATGCCGGCGATGACGACGGGCTTCCGCGCGTCGGCGATCACGAGCGCGTTGGCGGAGAGCACGCGTTCTTTATTGTCGAGAGTGGTGATCTTTTCGCCGTCGGTGGCGTGGCGGACGATGATCTCGGCGCCGGCGAGTTTCTTGGCGTCAAACGCGTGAACGGGCTGGCCGTATTCGAGCATCACGTAGTTGCCGATATCGACGATGTTGTTGATCGGGCGCAGGCCGACGGCGGAGAGACGCTGCTGAATCCAATCGGGCGACGGGCCGACTTTGACGCCGGTAATAACGGTCGCGGTGTAGAGCGGGCAGTCGGTGGACGCATCCACGCGAACGGATTTGAGAAGGTCGGCGCGCGGGTCGGCGGCGATGGAGGCAGGCGTGAAGCTGACGGCGGGATACGCGAGGTCTTTCTTGAACCACGCGGCGAGTTCGCGGGCGACGCCGAGGTGCGAGAGGCAGTCGGGGCGGTTGGGCGTGATCTCGATGTCGAACACGGTGTCACCGGGCGGGAGCACGTCATTGATCGGCGTGCCGGTAGCGGGACGATCGGCAAGAATTAACAGGCCGTCGGCGTTTTCGGCGATGGCGAGTTCCTTGGCGGAACACATCATGCCGGAGGAGGCTTCGCCGCGAATCTTGGATTCCTTGATGACGAAGTTTCCGGGGAGCACCGCGCCGACGAGGGCGACGGGCACGCGGTCGCCGACGGTGTAGTTTTGCGCGCCGCAGACGATGCGCTTCACGCCTTGGACGGGGCCGACGTCCACGGTGCAGACGGAGAGTTTGTCGGCGTTGGGGTGTTTGTCGCGGGTGAGCACCTCGCCGACGAAAACGTTGTCGAGCTTCGGCGCGCCAGTGCGAATGAGCTGCTCGACCTCGAAGCCGAGGAAGGTGATGGCGCGGGAAATCTCGTCATCGGCGATGCCGGCGAGATCGACGTAGGACTGGAGCCAGTTGCGGGAAATTTTCACGGGATATGCTCAGGCGAATTGGCGGAGGAAACGGACGTCGTTTTGGTAGAAATAGCGGATGTCATCGATGCCGTAGAGGAGCATCGCGAGGCGTTCGAGGCCCATGCCGAAAGCGTAGCCGCTCCAGACTTCGGGGTCGTAGCCGACATCCTTGAAGACGATGGGATCAACCATGCCGCAGCCACCGATCTCGATCCACGGTTTGTTGACCTTGGGAAGATGCGTGGCGGAGAGGTCCACCTCGAAACTGGGTTCGGTGTAGCCGAAATAGTGAGGACGGAAACGGGTCTTGGTGTCTTTGCCGAGGAGGGAGGCGAAGATGTAATCGAGGAGCGCCTTGAGGTCGCGGACGGTGACGTTTTTGTCCACATAGAGACACTCGAGCTGATGGAAATTGGCAGAGTGCGTGGCGTCGGTGGTGTCGCGGCGATACACGCGGCCGGGCGAAACGATGCGGATGGGAGGCTTGCCCTTGAGCATGGTGCGGATCTGCACGGAGGACGTGTGCGTGCGCAGGAGGTATTTCTCGGAGAGGTTCTTTTTGGAGACGTTGCCGAAGCGGGCGGACTCGGGGAGGTAAAACGTGTCTTGGGCGTCGCGGGCCGGGTGGTCGGCGGGAGTGTTGAGCGCGTCGAAACAGTAATACTCGGTCTCGACCTCGGGGCCTTCGACGACGGTGAAACCGACTTTGCGGAGGATGCGGGTCATCTCCTCGCGAACGAGGGTGAGCGGGTGGCTGGTGCCAGGAAGACGGTCGGGCGAAGGAAGCGTGGGATCAACGGCGGGCCCGAGCTGCGCGGCGAGTTCGGCGGCTTCGATGCGGGCGAGCGCGGCGTCGAGGTGGGCTTGGAGCTGCGTCTTGGCTTCATTGACGAGTTTACCGACGACGGGCTTCTGCTCCTTGGGCACGGAGCCCATCTGCTTCATGAGCGCGGTGAGCTCGCCGTTCGGCCCGACAAAGCGGGCCTTGGCGGCTTCGAAGTCGGGGCGCGTGACTACGACGGGGAGTTCGGCGGTGGCTTTGGCAAGGAGGGCGGAGAGTTGATCTTGCATGAAAGGAAGATGAATCAGACTGACCGGCGAGGCGGAGGGCGATTCCAGATTTTAAAAAACAAAAAAGGACGGCACCTCATGGGAGGCCCGTCCTTGGAAGAAAGACGCGTTTCGCAACACGCCTTTCTTTGGGTGCGAGCCGGGGAGGCTCGCGATTTGAAGGGTTAAGCCTTCGCCTGAGCGGCGGTGGCGGCCTTGGTCTTCAACGCGTCCTTCACCTGGGCGACGATGCCAGCAAAGGCGACTTCGTCACGGATCGCGAGATCGGAGAGAACCTTGCGGTCCATCTGGATGTTCGCGGCGTGGAGGCCTTCGATGAAACGGCTGTAGGTGATGTCATGAGCGCGAACAGCGGCGTTCAGACGGATAATCCAAAGGCTGCGACGGTCGCCCTTCTTCTTCTTGCGGGCGGCGTAAGCATACTGCCAGGCGTGCTGGACAGCGTCTTTGGCGTAGCGGAAAAGCTTCGACTTGTTGCCGAAGTAACCGCGGGCGTATTTGAGGACCTTCTTGTGCCGCTTACGGGAAGCGGGTGAGTTTGTTGCACGAGGCATGTTGTTTTATATGTATTTTTTGGAGCCGTAGGGTCGTCTCGTTAGGATTCACCCGACTGGCTGGTTGTTGTTTATGCCCTTGGCTTAGAGGCCATACGGCAAGCAGCGTTTAAGCGGCTTGGCATGGCCGGGAGCCACGAGCTTGTCCTTGGAGGCACGACGCTTTTGCTTCGTGCTCTTCGCGGAAAGCAAGTGACGAAAACCGGGCGTGCGGCGGATCAACTTTCCGGTTCCGGAAATTTTGAAGCGCTTGGCGACGGACTTTTTGGTCTTTTGCATGGAGAGAGCGGAAGAAAACAGAGAGAGCGCTCCCGCATGGCAAGGGGAAACTTCGTCAAACTCATCGGGCACGAACGTAAGGCTTACGCCAAAGAGTCGGTCGGCATGTTTCCGCATCAGCCAAAAATCGCGTGAAACAAAAATATCCGAAACCCAAAAAGGCCGTTGACAACCCTGTTCGCGTTTTGAGTGTTCTCACCTCTCAGTTTTTGGTTTCCTAGCTCAATGGTAGAGCAGTTGACTCTTAATCAATTGGTTCCGGGTTCGAGTCCCGGGGGAACCACCAAATTTCCTCTTTCGGCCTGCGCCGGGAGAGGTTTTTTAGTCGCAGTCGTTCTTTGATTTCTTGTTTTTATCGTGTCGGCTGATTGCACACGCCGGCGTAGCTCAACGGTAGAGCACCTGTTTTGTAAACAGGCGGTTGCGGGTTCGAATCCCATCGCCGGCTCCAGCCTGCACCGCGACAGCGCACGATTTTCCACTGCTCGATGGTGTAATGGTAGCACAAGCGACTCTGACTCGCTTAGTCTAGGTTCGATCCCTAGTCGGGCAGCCACTTTTAAATTTTTTTCGCGAGCGATCATCACGACCGTCGCAAAAAAGATCCGATAACAAGAAATCAAAGTCCTCCGAACGTCCTTCACGTTGAGGAAACGTGCACGTAAACAGGTGGTCGAACCACGCACCTTCGCGCCCGCTTGACGACTTT
>JAHFTG010000204.1 GCA_023269455.1 Opitutaceae bacterium
CTACCTCCTCGCGGACCGATTTTCCAACATCCACTACCTGATGCGCCACGGCCGCGCCGCCCGCAGCCGCTTCGATTGGTTCGTCGCCATCCTGCGCCTGATATTTCCCGACCAAGCCCACGCGGACACCTTCGCCAAACTCGCACGCCAAACAGCGGAATGCGGTCCAGACGGTATGCGCGACGCCCGCGACTTGCTACATTGTGCGCTCACACGATCCGATTCGGAAGCCTCCCGCAAACAACTCCTTCAAGCTACGATTCGCGAGAACTGGAATCACGATGGTTTTAAGTCGTTCTCACAATGGTTCGACGTTGCGGAAGCAAGGCCGCATCTGCCGGAAAGCGATGTTCTGGTTTTCTTCGAAGAGATGCCCACAGAGTTGCGGCAGAAACTGGAGTTTAAACCGGACAGCAGCGACTGGTGGTGCGAGCTGACCAATTTTCTCGAACAAAAATCCGCTTGGTCGCTGGCAGAAAAAGCATACCGCAAGGCCATCGAACTCGATCCGACTTACAGCTATCCATTGAATGGCTTGGGCAATCTCCTACAAGATCACTTGGCTCGCCCCGAAGAAGCGGAAGCCGCATACCGCAAAGCCATCGAAGTAAATCCCCTGACGGCATCCCCATGGAATGGCCTTGGCAACGTGCTTCAACAATTCCTCGGGCGCCCCGAGGAGGCAGAAAAAGCATACCGTAAAGCACTGGAGTTGAAGCCGAATTTTGCTTATCCATGGAATGGATTGGGTGCCTTGATGCACCGTCATTATGAGCGCCTCGATGAGGCGGAAGCCTCATACCGTAAAGCGACTGAAATTGACCCAAACTTCTCTTACGCTTGGGCAGGTCTGGCTGATGTCCTCGGCGAAAATAAAAAAAACAATGTAGAAGCGAGGAGTTGCGCCGTGAAGGCCATATCCCTCAAACCAGACCACCCTTATTTTCAGTATATCTTCATCTGGCTTTGCGGAAAAACAACCGACGATTTGCGCATCAGCCTACCGGGGTTCGTAGCTTGGGTTCTGTCTAACCCCAAGAATGCCGAAATGCTCGAATTCACCCTCAACGGCTTCATCCGCTTCGCCCGTCTGACCAAGCCTTCCGAGGCGCTAATCCTCCTCGAAAGCGTGCCCGAAGCCGCCGTGCCTTTTGAAACCCTGCGCGATGCCTTCCTCGCGCATACCGACCGCAATCACCTCGATAAGCTGGCCCCCGAACGGCGCGTCGTCGCCATCGAGCTGTTGAACCGCATCACGGCAAAAGCCCCTAAAGATTAGTGTTCATTAGTGGCGATTAGTGGTTCCAACTCAGGTCCATGACCAGCCGCAGCCTCGGACATCGCGCACCGCTTCTTTGGCTGCTGCTGCCGTTGATGATCGGCTTGGCGCTGGGAAAACTCGCGTGGCTGCCTGTGTCTCCCGCGTGGTCGGCAGGCGCCGCGGTCATCCTCATCGGAGCCGCGCTGCTATTCCGTCGGGCATGGACATCGTGCCTCGTGCTCGGCGTGGTCTTGAGCGGGACTGCGCTCTACGAGATCGAGCGCGCGCGACTGGCAGACTGGGATGAACTGCCACCGCGCGAAGCAAAAATCACCGTGCATGCGGACCGCCTGTTTTCTCCGCGCCCCGACGGGAAAAGCGTGAGCGGACTCGGCCATATCATCTCGTCGGATGCGCTTCTCCCCGAGTTGAACGGACAGGCCGTTTATTTTTCGCTCAGTCTTAAACGCGGCACGCCGCCGCCGATTCGATCCAGCGAACTCGTCGTGATCGGCGTGCTGCAAACGCTCCCACGCAATCCCCCGGACGATACGTTCGACGGCTATCTCGCCAACGCGGGCATCAACTTCCGCCTCACGCGCGGGCGGATTTTGGAAACGACCGCCCCGGCGACAATCTATTATCGGTTTTGCGATGCGGCGCTGCGGCGTTTTGACCGCTTGCTTGATTTCGGCATCGGCGCGCATCCGAAACTCAGCGGCGTTTACCGCGCGATGCTGCTCGGGCAGCAGCAGGAGCTGAGCGAGGAGCAGCACACGATTTTTATGCAGAGCGGCACGATGCATTTGTTTTCCGTGAGCGGTCTGCACATCGCGACCATCGCCGGCGTGATCTACGGGGTGCTGGTTTTGCTAAGACTCCCGCGCTGGGCACAACTGGTGGTCGGCGGCGTTCTGTTGTGGCTTTACGTCGATATCACGGGCGGCACGCCGTCGGCGGTGCGCTCTTGGATCATGGTCATGTTTTTATATGCGTCGCGCACGCTGCGTGTCCCGGGCGGGCCGCTGGCCGCGCTCGTGGCGTCAGCCTTGGTCGTGCTTATTTTCCAGCCGCTGCAACACTTCAGCGCGAGCTTCCAGCTTAGTTACGGCATCGTCGCCGCGCTGCTATTATTCGGGCTGCCGCTCGGCGAGGCGTGCGTCGAGCGATGGGCGTTGTTTGCCGATCTGCCCAAGGCGGCGTGGAACTGGCACCAACGCTGGCGAGATCATCTGTGGCGCGGATTGCTCGGCATGCTGGCGATCGGGGTCGCTTCGACGTTGGTGAGCCTCGTGCTCGGCATCACGATTTTCAAACTGTCCACACCGGGCGGCCTCGCGGCGAATCTCGTGCTCATTCCCGCCAGCGTGCTCGTGGTGCTGGCGGGATTTCTGTCGTTGCTGTGCGGGCTCGCTGGCCTGGGCACGCTCGGGCTGGTATTTAATCACGCCGGGATTCTCGTGCTCGCGGTGATGGAAAAGTGCGTGCGGTTTTTCGTGACGCTGCCTGGCGTCTATCACCCGGCGCAGTTTTCTGCGGGCTGGGCGGGCTATGCCGCTACGAGCCTCGTGTTGATCACCATGCTTTATGGCTACGCGATGCGCTGGGAGTCAAAGCGCGGCGGATTTTGGCCGCCCTTCGCATTCGTTGTCCTCGCGCTTGTGCTTGGGGTGAGCTTCGACTGATATCCATTCATGAAGAGCGCCTACGAACTAGCGATGGAACGCCTGTCCAAGTCCGATCCGGATGCGGGCAAAAAACTCACGCCGGAAAAGAAGGCGCGCCTCGCGGAGATCGACGTGATCTACAAGGGCAGGATCGCGGAGCGTGAAATCTTCCTGAAGAAGCAGCTCGATGAGGCGCTCACCGAGGGGAAGTTCGACGAGACCGAAAAAATCCGCAAACAGCTCGCGAGCGAACGCAGCCGCCTGGAAGAGGAACGCGAGTCCGAAAAAGACGCGGCGCGGCGCGGACGCTGAGTCCAAGGCCGGCCTGACGGTTGAGGAAAAACTCCGCCGTCAGGGAATCGGAAGGGAAACGCTCGACGGAGCGGCGAGCGTTTTTTTGGAGCCTCCGGATACCGTAGTTTGGGTGCCGCCACCCGCCTTGGAAACCATGCCGTTGCCGCTGGCATCGTCGGGACCATTTCGGTGAAAGACGAAGCGGTTGATCTTATCGAAGGTCGTGCGTTTTTCGAACTTCGGCTGGCGCTGTGACGCGGCGGTCTCGGCATCAGCCATGCGATCCTGATACTTGGCGACCATGTCGTATTTTTTGACCATGTCGCCTTTGGGTTGGTCGCGATACATCTGAGCATTGTCGGGGCTCATCTGGCGCTCGCGCACCTCGGGCTTTGGGAAATCTTTTCGTTCAAGGATGTTTTTTTCGCGCGTCTCCTTCACGTCGATGGGGGCACGGCGCTCACCGACGGGGGCCATCTCCTTGTCGCGAAGTTCGGGCGTGGTGAAGCGGCTGTTCTGCACGTGGTCGTCACGCTTGAAAGGGAGCTGGTTCTTCGAATTTCCGGGCGCAAGCCGCGTATCGTTGTTGTCGGGTCCGGGAGCCAACTGCGTGTTCTTCTGCTCGGGGACTACTTTGGTCGGATCCTCCGCGCGCACTCCGGCGGAAAGCACGGCAAGCAAGCCGAAGAACAGGGGTAACGCGGGCCTCATGGGGATCCACTCAAGCAAGCTGAGAGCTGAGAGTCCAGAGCTGAGAGCCAAAACGGAAGGTCACGTCTGCTCTCGGCCCTAAGCTCTAGGCGCTCAGCTTTCTGCATTCACTCCGGCTCGGCCGTGCCTTCGACCACCCACTCGCGCGCCTCGGGCACCTGCTTGAAGAAGCCGTGGAGTGCGGCACTCAGGTGTTCGGCGTAGCGGTAGTGCGAGCCCATGCCGGTGCGCAACTCGGCCTCGTAGATAAACTTGTCGGCATGCGTGCTGTGCTCGAAGGGCGTCTGCGCACCGAGGAGCAACGAGTAAACATAGGCCTCGGACCCGCGCTCCATGAGTTCCTTGGTGAGCGCGGCCTGTTCGTCGAGCAGCGCCTGGTGCGAGGCGTGGGTGATTTCGGACGGCAGGTAAAAGCCCGCCTGAATAAAAGGCGTATAACGGTGACCGGTGCGGTGACGGTTGAGGTCGCGCAGCTCGGCGAGCGCCATGTTGTTCCAGGCAAAGCTCACGCGCATGCGGCGGGTGGCGGTGCCTTGGTAGCCGTAGCGGTTGGCGCGGTGCCGGAGCGCTTCGGAGACCGGCTGCTCCTCGGCGAGGAACGGCGGCGTGGCGCGGTCCACGTGAATCCATACGTCGTCTGCCAGCGGCGCGGTCGAGAGCCGGGA
>JAHFTG010000205.1 GCA_023269455.1 Opitutaceae bacterium
ATACGACGTTCCCGTGATCGACGCGTAAGCGACGGCGGTTGGCTTACGCCCGCCCCACGCGCCTAAAAAGCCACGTGCCCAACGCAATCGTCAGCACCGGTGCGATCCAGAGCAGCAGATCAGGCCGCAACGCGGGCTGCTTATCGAGCCAGCCCACGATTACATTGATAAAATAGTAGCCCAGCGCCAGGCCCAGCGCCAGGCCCAGATTGGCGGTGGTTTCCTTGCGCGAGATTTTAATACCCAGCGGGATCGCGATGATCGTGAACGCGAGAATCGTAAACGAATTCGCGATCTTTTCATGCAGGGCGATCGACACGCTCATGCGCTCTCGCTCCGTCGATTTGGATGTCTCCAGGCGCTTACGCTCCGTGAGTAATTCGCCAAAAGTGAGCCAGCTCAGCTTCTTGTTGAACTGCTGCTTCCCGAAAATGTTATCGAGCTTGAGGTCGATCGACAGCTGGTCGGATGTGCCGATGGGATGCGGCGTGGAAAAATCCTCGGGATTTTTTTCGTCCCGCGTCTCGACCGAAACATTTGATAAGGTGAGGACGAGCTTGTTGTCCGCCTCCACATAATCGACATGCCCGGATTGGGCGCGGGCAAACAGCTTCACCCGCTTTTGGTCATCGAGCTGCCAAAGCCAAAAATCCTTCATCACGTCGCCGTTTTTTTGGTTCACATAGACCACCACGCCCGGGAAATCGCGGATGAACGTCTTCGGCACGATGAAGTTCAGCGGATTTTTCCGCACCGCCTCGTTCAACGTCTCCCGGTAAGCCGTGCGTGAACGCGGCATGTAGTAGCAGTTGATCGCCAGACCCGCGGTCACGCCCAGGATCGCGATCAGAAAAATCGGCCGCGCCACGTAGCCGAGGCTCAGACCCGCCGCGCGCATCGCGGTGATTTCCTGCTGGGCCGACATGCGCCCGAGCACCAGCAGCACCGCCGTCAGCATCCCCATCGGCAGCGCGTGGACGCACACATAAGGAATCGTAAGCACGACCAGACTCGCGAACGCCTCGGCCGAAAGCTGTCCGGCCAACATGTAGCCGATGAGATCCTTGAAGGCGTTGCCCACGATCAGCACGAAGGCGAACAACCCCGCCGCGACCGCGCAGGAGAACAGCACGCTCGCGAAGATATGGCGGTGGAGGAGTTTCATTTGAGCAGTTGAGAGTTGATAGTTGAGAGCTGATAGTCCGACGGCAACGCCCGACTCGCCAATCCACTTACCTTCTTGCTCTCAACTCTCAGCTCTCAACTCTCAACTTCTTAAGCATGAAGTTCACGCCCGCCAAAGCGCCGCTCACCGGCGAAACCCTCGATTCCCTCACCGCGCGCCTGCGCGAAAAGGGCGAACCGGCTTTCCGCGCGAAGCAGATTCTGGAATGGGTTTATAAAAAACGCGCCCGCACCTGGGACGACATGACCAACCTCTCGAAGCCGCTCCGCACGTGGCTCGACGAGACGTTTGAACTCATGCCCGCGTCCCTCGTGTCCGGCAAACAATCCACCGACGTCACCGACAAGCTCCTCCTCGAGATGGGCGACAAGTCCCTCATCGAAACCGTCATCATCCGCGTCCCGCAGGAAGGCGTAGGCCTCGACGAATCGCGCAAGACCATCTGCATTTCCACTCAAGTCGGCTGCGCGATGGCGTGCGTGTTCTGCGCCTCCGGTCTCGCCGGACTCAAGCGCGACCTCAACGCCGGCGAGATCGTCGCCCAGCTCCTCCAAGTCTGCTACCGCGAAGACGCCCGCACCCCCCGCGCCCGCATGGAGCTCGCCTCCTTCGACAACATCGTGGTCATGGGCATGGGCGAACCGCTCGCCAACTACGACAACATCATCCGCGCCCTCACCATCGTGAACGCCGAATGGGGCCTCGGCGTCGGCGCGCGCCGCATCACCCTCTCCACGTCCGGCCTCGTCCCCAAGATTCTCAAGCTCGCCGAAGAGCCGCTCGGCATCCGTCTCGCCATCTCTCTTCACGGCGCGACCGACGAAGTCCGCGAGAAGATCATGCCCGTCAACAAGGCCTACCCGCTCGAAAAACTCCTGCCCGCGATCAAGGCCTTCAACGAGAAACACGGCCGCATGGTCACGCTGGAATTTATCCTGATCGAAGAGGTCAACGACATGCTCGATCAGGCCGAAAAACTCCGCGACATCGCCCGGGATCTGCACGCCCACGTCAACCTGATCCCCTACAACACCGTCGAGGGTCTCCCGTGGAAACGCCCGTCGATCACCCGTCAGGAACGCTTTGCCGACGTCCTCCGCGCCGCCCGCATTTCCGTGACGCTCCGCCGCGAAAAAGGCCACGACATCGACGCCGCCTGCGGCCAGCTCCGCCTCAAAACCGAAAAAGACCGCGAGCTGGCAGCGAGTTAAGATAAAACGCCCCGCGTGCGGGGCATGTGGTGTGCTACTCAGGGGAAGTCCGCCCCTTTGTCATGCCGCCGCTCACCCACGCCCCCCGCACTCTGGCCAATAATCTCAGGTGCTACGGCCCCGTCGTGGCGACGGTCGCAGCGGGAATCGCGTTATCCCTCGCGCTTTTTCTCACGATCCGCAGTTGGGAACGGCGCGAAACCCAGGCCGCCGTCCTCGCCGTCGCCACCCAGCGCGTCGAGTTGTTGCGTG
The DNA here is from genome assembly GCA_023269455.1 of Opitutaceae bacterium. Classification (GTDB taxonomy): domain Bacteria; phylum Verrucomicrobiota; class Verrucomicrobiia; order Opitutales; family Opitutaceae; genus Rariglobus. The sequence continues at coordinate 2,650 of JAHFTG010000205.1, forward strand.
AATCGCTGGGCAACTCGCTTGAGGCACTGCATTCGTTGCGGTCGTTTTTCGAGTCGCAGGGTGCGGATCGCGTGGATCACGCCCGCTTCCGCCAATTCGTGCGCGGGATTCTCGAACGTCACCCCGAGTTGCAGGCGCTCTCGTGGACTCCGCGCGTGCCCGCCGCGCAACGCACCGCTTTCGAAGCGCAGGCGCGCGCCGCGGGACTCGCCGATTTTCAATTTACCGAAATCGATCCGGCCACCGATCTCAGGGTGCCCGCCCGCATCCGTCCGGATTATTATTACCCCGTTTATTTCATCGAGCCTCTGGATCGTAACCAAGCCGCGCTCGGCTATGATCTGAACAGCCGCATCGCCACGCTCGCCCAAGCGCGCGACACCGGCAGCGCCGTCTCCACTCCGCCCATCCAGCTCGTGCAAGAGGAGCGGCATCAACCGGGTTTTATTGTTTATCTTCCGCTCTTTTCCTCGTCGAAGCCTTCGACCGTCGAAGCCCGACGCGCGGAAAACATCGGCTTCGTCGCGGCGGTTTTCCGCGTGGCCGATCTGGTCGATCCCGCGCTCGGCAGCCTTGCCGATCTGCATGTCCACGTCAGTGACGCGGATGCCGTGTCCTCGCTTAACTACGACGCCCCCGACGCCGACCCGGCGCGCAACTCGACCGACCTCGCGCCCTGCACGCTGCCGCTCTCCTTCGCCGGTCGCGACTGGCTGCTCACCTTCACGCCCACCCTCCGCTTCGAGGCAGGCCGTCGCCCGTGGCAGTCCTGGACCGTGCTCGTCGGCGGTCTCCTCCTGACCTCCCTGCTCGCCGGCTACATCCTCGGCGATCTCCGCCGCGATACCGAGGTCGCCCGCGCCAACGCCTCGCTTCAAATCGAAGTCGTCGAACGCAAACGCGCCGAGGAAGCCGCCGCCGCCGCCAATCGCGCGAAATCAGATTTCCTCGCCAGCCTCAGCCACGAGATCCGCACGCCGCTCAACGCCATCCTCGGCTACGCCCAGATCATCGGGCGCGATCCCGATCTGCCCCGCCGTCACCACGACGCCGTCGGCGCCCTCGCCAACAGCGGCCAGCATCTCCTCGGCCTCCTCAACACCATCCTCGATCTTTCCAAAATCGAGGCCGGCCGCATGGACGTGCATCGCGAGGTCTTCGATCTCCACGCGCTCGTCAAAGGTATCGCCGAGATGTTCAAGCCCGCCTGCGCCGAAAAAAACCTCATCCTGCGCGTCGGCCTCATCGGTGAAGACGCGCGCCCCGTCGTCGGCGACGAAGGCAAGCTCCGCCAGGTGCTCATCAATCTCATCGGCAACGCCATCAAGTTCACGCCGCGTGGAGAGATTCTGGTCGGCCTCAGTTCGGCCGGCGAAGACCTCTGGCGCTTCGAAGTCATCGACACCGGCATCGGCCTTTCGCCTGAGGAACGCAGCGGCCTCTTCGCCCCTTTTCATCAGACCACGATCGGCCGTCGCTACGGTGGCACGGGGCTCGGGCTGGCCATCGCGCGCCGCCAGGTCGAGTTGATGGGCGGCACCATCGAAGTGCAGTCCGAACCCGGCATCGGCACGCGCTTCCAATTCACATTGCCCCTGCCCGCCTCGGTCATCCCCGCAAGCATCCACCTCGGGCCGTTGCCCAAGCTCGCCGCCGGCGTCACCGTCCGCGCGCTCGTGGTCGATGACAACCGCGACAACCGCATCCTCCTCACCCGGCTGCTCGCCGATCTCGGCTGCCGCGTCGCCTCCGCCGCCAACGCCTCCTCCGCCCGCGACATCGCCCAAAAAACTCCCGACATCCTCTTCGTTGACGTGTTGCTCGGCGAAACCACCGGCCCCGCCCTCGTCGCCATCCTCCGCACCGAAGGCCTGCCCGCCACCGTGCCGGTCATCTATCACACCGCCGCCCTGCTTAATTCCCAAGACCACGAAGCCA
>JAHFTG010000206.1 GCA_023269455.1 Opitutaceae bacterium
GCTCCCAAATCCCGACTCGGCCGAGGTCTCGGCGGTCTCATCTCCGGCGCCTCGCCGGCCAAAGCTCCCGCCGCGCCGACTCCCGCGCCCGCCTCCGCCCTCGCGGCGGCGCCCGGCTTCGCCGAGGTCTCGGTGAACCTCATCTCGCCCAGCCCTTATCAGGCCCGTCGCGAGATCTCGCCCGAGCAGTTGAGCGAGCTCGCGGAGAGCATTCGAAGCGAAGGCCTCTTGCAGCCCATCGTGGTCCGCAAGCTCGGCGAAAAATTCGAACTCATCGCGGGCGAACGTCGCTGGCGCGCGTTCCAACTGCTCAAAATAAAAGTCATCCCGGCCCGCGTGGTCGAGGCGAGCAATGCGTCCTCCGCCGCGCTTGGCCTGATTGAGAATCTTCAGCGCGAAGGCCTGAATCCCGTCGAAGAAGCCTATGGCTACGCCAGCTTGATCCGCGATTTCGATCTCACGCAGGAAGCCGCGTCCGAGCGCGTGGGCAAGGGCCGCGCGACCGTGGCCAATGCGCTCCGCCTCCTCTCTCTCGACGCCGAAATCCAAGGTTATATTTCAAAAGGTCTGCTGTCGGTCGGCCATGCCAAGGTTCTCCTCGGCATCGCCGATGTCGCGCAGCGCGCGGTGCTCGCCCGGCGCGTGTTGGAAGAGGGTCTGAGTGTGCGCGCCACCGAGAAACTCGTGCAGGCAAAAAAGGCCGGCGTGCCCGTGCCCGCCGGTGCGACCGGCCGCAAGGTTCCGGCCGTCGAAGCCGCCGCCGTCGCCGGTATCGAGAAAAAACTCACGTCGTATCTCGGCGCGCGCGTCGCCCTCAAGCACTCGGGCAAGCGTGGCAAGATCGTGATCGACTACACGGGCAACGAAGACCTGCAGCGTATCCTGGAAAAGCTCGGCGTGGAGGCCTGACCGGCACGCATGAGCGCATCGGACGAGATCAAACCCCCGTTGATCGACGCGGCCGATCCGCGCAACCGCATGTTCAAGGTGCGCCTCCCGTTCGTGGCGGAGGTGAGGGCTTATTCGTGGGGTAAGTTGCGCGCGGACTTGATCGCGGGCGTCACGCTCACGCTGGTCTCCATCCCGCAGGCGGTCGGCTTCTCGCTCATCCTCGGAGTTTCGCCGATGCCGGTCATCGCTTCGGTCGTGATCGGCGGGGTCGTGGGCGCGCTTTTTTTCTCGTCGCGGCACCATGTTTTCGGGCCGACGAGTTCGATCAGCCTGATCATCGCGGCGACCATCGCCGCACATGCCACGCCGGATTTCGGGGCGCTGCCGCTGGCGATCCTCATGGCGCTGCTGATCGGGATCATCCAACTGGTGGCGGGATTGGTGAACTTCGGCGAGGTGACGAAGTTCATCTCACGCTCGGTGGTGATCGGTTACAGCACGGGCATCGGGCTGCTGCTCATCTCCAGCCAGCTTCACAATTTTTTTGGTTACGAAGAGGCCGCGGGACAGTCGTTCGTCACGAATCTCTGGCAGGCGGCGGCGCATATCGGCACCGGGCAGGTTTCGTTTTGGGCCATCGGCCTCGGCGCGCTCACGTGGTTGATTTTTGAGTTGGTGCGCAGGACGCGGCGCACCTGGCCGGAGGCGCTTATCGGACTGGCGGTGCTCGCGGCGATCGGGAAACTTTACGCGACGTTCATCCTCCCGACGGACGCGCCTTTTTTGATGATCAAGGACGAGGGCGCGCTGCACGCGATGCTCCCGTCTTTCATGGGACTTCACCTCGGGTCGAACGAGTGGCACCTGTTGCCGTCGCTCGTCAGCACAGCCATCGCCATCGGCATCCTCGGTATGCTTGAGGCGGCCTCGATCACGAAGTCCCTCGCGGCAAAAAGTGGGCAGAAAATCGAGCCCAACCAGGAGCTGATCGGCATGGGTGCGGCCAACATCGCGTGTTCGCTTTTTGGAGCGGTGCCGGGATCGTCTTCATTCGCGCGTTCGGCCACGAATTTCCAGAGCGGCGGGGCCACGCAACTCTCGTCGATGTTCAGCAGTGCGGCGGTGTTGCTCGTGCTGCTGTCGATCACGCCGGTGTTTAACTTCATCCCGCTGGCGGCGCTGGCGGCGCAGTTGATCCGGGTCGGGCTGCGGATGATCAATCGCCAGCAGATCCGCGTGGCGTTCCGCTCGACGCGTTCCGACGCCATCGTGTTTGCGGTGACGCTGGCCTCGTGTCTTTTGCTCAAGCTGGACACGGCGATCTACGTGGGCATCGGCGTGGCGCTGGCGCTTTTCCTGCAAAAAACCAGCACGCCCACGCTCGTCGAATACGGTTTCAACGAAGCCGGCCAGCTCGCCGAACTGGCGGACCCGAGCAAGCGCGCACATTCGCAGATCTCGATCATCCACGTGGAGGGCGAGTTGTTTTTCGGAGCGGCGGATTTGTTTCAGGACGAAGTGCGGCGGCAGGCGGAGGATCAAAATATCCGCGTCTTCATCCTGCGCATGAAAAACGCGCGCCATCTCGACGCCTCCACCGTCATGGCGCTGGAAAACTTGCACGATTATCTGAAGCAAACCGGCCGCCACCTGCTCATCAGCGGGTGCAATGCGGATGTCACCCGCGTGCTTCAGCGCAGCGGCCTGCTGGCGCAGTTGGGCGAGCCAAACGTGTTTCCCGCCGAGGCGAATCTCACGATGAGCACGAAGCGTGCGTTGGTGCGGGCCGCGCAGCTCTTAAAGCAGGAAGGCGTCGGCGAGAAGCCCGAGGTGCGTATCTTCTACGACCGCAAACAGGAGAAAGCGGCGGAGGGCGCGTCCTCGCCGGCCAAGCCGGGTGATCACGACCGGAGCGACGATTACGAGATTTGAGGGACGCTTTGGCGTAGGCGGGGGAGGGGCCTGGCGGACGACTTACCGAGGCATTGACAACGCTCGGTCCGTCCGGCTGTCTGACCCTTTATTCATGAGCATTCTCATCGGAATTTTTACCGTCGTTCTCCTCTTCACGTCCGTTTTTCTCATCCTCGTGGTGCTGGCCCAGAAGGCCAAGGCTGACGGCGGCATGGGCGCTGCGCTTGGCGGCGGGGCGACTGAAGCGGCTTTCGGTGCCGACACCGGCAACGTGCTGACCCAGCTCACCATCAAGGCGGCCATCGTTTTCTTCGTGCTCTGCTTCGGTCTCTATCTCGGCCAGATCTACATGGTGAAACACCAGAAGGCCGCTGGCGGGGCGCTGCCCACGATTGCGGCTCCGGCTGCGGTCACGCCTCCCGCCACAGTTACGGTTCCGGTGGCGACGCCCGCGCCTGCCGCCGCCAAGCCCTGATTTCCGTGCAACTGGCGTCCCCTCGGACGATTTTTTCAAGGCAGGCGGGCTTGCTCGCCTGCCTTGTTGTTTTCAGCGCCCTCACCGCAGCCGATGCGGCGGGGCAATCGCGGGTTTATCGTCCGCCTGCGCACTACGTCCAGTTTGGGAAGCCCGATCAGACCGAGGGCCGGAAAATCCTAGAGGATTTTCGACTCAAAGGGATCGCGGGTGATTATTATTTGGAGTTCGTGCTTCGGGTGCTTCCTCGGCGCGGAGACGAGCGTGTGGTGCCCGGTCGCATGTGGGGCGGGCGCAATGATCTCGGCCCAATCTCACGCGTGATTCTATTGCCCGGCGTGATCGGTTCCGAGCGTCGCCTGCTCGTGCAAAACGGTCCGCAAAGCGCCGTCTGGGCCTGGCCGGATGCGGCAGGCCAAGTGGCGCCGCTGGGTTCCGCCGCGCTGTTCACGCCGCTGGCGGACACGGACCTGACGGCGTTCGACCTGCAGATGCCGTTTATCTATTGGAACGATTTCATCTTCGAAGGCGTGGAGCCGGTGCGGGGGCGTCCGGCGCATGTGTTTCTGCTTTATCCGCCGGCGGACATTCGCGCGCAGAAGCCCGATCTCGCCGGGGTGCGCGTTTATCTCGACACGCAGTTCGGCGCGCTCGTGCAGGCGCAGCAGATCGGCGAGGGCAATCAGGTTCTCAAGTCGATCACCGTGCTCGATCTGAAGAAAGTGGACGACCAGTGGATCGTGAAAACCATCGACGTGCGCGACGAGAAGACGCGCAATAAAACGCAATTTACCATCACGGGCGCGGCGCTCGGGCTGGATTTTTCGGGCGGGCTTTTTGAGCCGGCGGCCTTGGCGGATACGATCACGCCACCGCCGGCGGCCCGCGTGCGCCAGCTCGGGCAGTGAGGCCGCGACGATGACGGCGACTTCTTATTTGGCGGGCCTGCGCGCGGTGGTGTTTGATCTTGATGGGACGCTGATCGATTCGATGCCGCTGGTGTTGCGGGCGTTTGCCCACGCGCTCGCGCCGTTTCGGCCCGAACTGACCGAGGGCGATATTTTTTTGCGGCTGGGCGGACCGCCGGAACGCACGTTTTCCGAATTGATCGGCAACGTTGAAGGAGCGGCGGAAGCGATGCGGCGGCTGGAGACGTTTGGTTTTGCCAACAGCGATCTCGTGCAGCCGTTTGCAGGGATGCGCGCGATGCTGGAGGTGTTGCATGCGCGCGGACTCAAGCTTGCGATTTGGACGGGCCGTGACCGGGCGACCACCGAGGCGATCCTGCGCGCG
>JAHFTG010000207.1 GCA_023269455.1 Opitutaceae bacterium
GGGTCTCTGGCACTCCACCGATTCCGGGAGCACTTGGACCAAACTGACGAACATTGCGGAGGCCTTTACCGTAGCAGTCGGCAAGGCCGCGCCCGGGCAAAGCTATCCGGCTATCTATATGGCCGGCCGCATCGGTTCCGTTTATGGAATTTACCGATCCGATGACGGAGGAATTCGCTGGAGGTTGATGACCACTGATAGTGCCCACCAATATGGATACCTGGGTGGCGTGCTCACCGCAGACAGGAACCTCTACGGACGTTGCTACTCCACCACGGGATTTGGCGGCGTGATCTATTCGACCGTCACTCTGCCCGAGCCGGCCGACACCAGCGCGTCTTTGCAGACCCTGCTCCTGTTCAACGAAGCCAGCGGCACCACGGCGGCCGACGCCACCGTGAACGGCCGGCACGGCACGCTGGTCAATGGCCCGACGCACGTGACCGGCAAAGGCGGCAATGCGGTGGATCTCGACGGCACCAACCAATATGTGAGCCTGCCGACCGGCGTCGTGAGCACTCTCGGTAATTTCACCATTTCCACATGGGTGAATTTGGATGCGGCCAGCTCGTGGTCGCGGGTATTCGATTTCGGCTCGGGCACCACGAGCTACATGTGCCTGATGCCCGCCAACGGCTCGACCGGCACCGTTCGCTTCGCCATCACCACCTCGGGCAGCGGTGGCGAGCAAACCATCAGTGGCACATCCGCGTTGCCCACGGGCGCCTGGACCCATGTGGCCGTGACCGTGTCCGGCAACCTGGGCATTCTCTACGTCAACGGCGTCGAAGTCGGCCGCAACTCGGCCCTTACGCTCACCCCCGCGAGCCTTGGCAGCACCACGCAAAACTGGATCGGGCGCTCCCAGTATTCGGCGGATCCTTATCTCAATGGACGCGTGGACGACTTCCGCATCTACGACAATGCCCTCGCGGCAAGCGACGTGCTCGCTTTGTCCAACGGCACCGCCAGCGCGCTGGCTTCGCCTTGGGCGAGCCAGGACATCGGCTCTCCCAGCCTGCCCGGGAGCTCGGGCTCGCCCGGCGACGACGTTTATGTGACCGCCTCCGGCGGCGACATCTGGGGCGGGGCGGACGCATTCCACTACGTCTCGCGCACCTGGACCGGCGACGGCACGCTGACCGCGCGCGTCAACGCCGCCGTAGCCGATCAATGGACCAAGGCGGGCCTCATGTTTCGTGAGAGTTTGAACGCCAATGCGAGCAACGTCTTCACCGCCATCACCCCGGGCCTCGCCAGCATCGACTTTCAATCCCGCTCCAGCACGGGTGGCACCACCACCAACAGCTTGATCAGTCCCATCGCCGCACCCTATTGGCTGAAGCTCCAACGCGTGGGCAACGTATTCACGCCCTATCAGTCGGTGGATGGCATTACGTGGACTCAGACGGCCGCACCCGTGACCTTGTCCCTGCCGACGACCTGTTACGTCGGCTTCGCGGCCACCGCGCACAGCAACACCCTGCTCACCGGCGCGCAGTTCGATCACATCTCGCTGACCACCAACCAAGGGCCACCCACCCCGACCGGCCTGAGCGCGACCGCTGGCAACGCGCAGGTCGTGTTGAACTGGACCTGGAACTCCTCCTCGGGCACCACGAGCTACACCGTCCAACGGTCTGCCGCCAGCGGCGGACCCTATACCACTCTGGCCACCGGGGTGTCCGGAGCGAGTTACACGGACACCGGTCTCACCAATGGCACGACCTGGTATTATACCGTCACGGCGCAAGGCCCGTCGGGCACCGGGGCGGCCTCCGCTCCCGTTTCGGCGACCACTTACACCTCCAAGGAAATCTGGCGGCTCGCGCAGTTTGGCACCCTTGCCAACTCGGGCAACGCGGCCGACTCCGCCGACCCCGACGGCGACGGCGTGACCAACGTGCAGGAGTTCATGGCGGGCACCGATCCTAACAACGCGGCCAGCAAAGCGATCAATGTGAACTTCAACACGGTGGGGACCCTCAACGGGAACAATAAAACGATTCTCGAAGCCACGGGCAATTCGCTCACCTCTGCGACCTTTGCCGCAAACATCGCCACCGCATTTGCCAACAATACCGGAGGAGTGTGGAATTTTGACGGAGCCGCTTTCACGGTTACTGCCGGACAGACCATGACCCTGAAGTATGGCACTTCCCTGACTAATAGCCTGGTTCTGGCTATGGCCGAAGGCACTGGCGGCACCGGTATCAATCAATCTACTGTCACCGGCGAACCCACTTCCGGGGGCTTTTTATTAGGCCTCGCAGGCACTGGCGCCACCCGAACGTTCACTCCGGATAAACCGCTGCTTACGGTCGGCATCTTCAACACGGATCGGAACGATGCGAATCGCATTCCCGTGCTGACGGTCACCTATCGGGACAACACCACTGCCAGCACCTCGGGAGCGAATGCGGACAATGTCTATTTCCACGGGCTCTCCGGCACAGTGGCCAACCCCATCGTGAGCTTTGCGCTCTCTCAAAACAACTTGGTGCGCTACGACGACCTGGGCTTTATCGTCGCGACGCTGCCCGCGCCGACTGCTCTGACCGCCGCGCCGGGCAATGGGCAGATTACGCTCTCGTGGAGCGCCGTGACCGGAGCCACCGGATACACCGTCCAGCGGTCTGCCGCCAGCGGCGGACCCTACACAAATCTGGCGACCGGGATATCCGGAGCGAATTACGCGGACACCGGTCTGGCCAATGGCGCGACCTGGTATTATACCGTCGCGACGGAAGGCCCGTTGGGGACAGGGATAGCCACCGCTCCTGTTTCGGCGACCACCTACACCGCCCAAGAAATCTGGCGGCTCGCGAAGTTTGGCACCATTGCCAACTCGGGCAGTGCGGCCGACTCCGCCGACCCCGACGGCGACGGCATGACCAACGCGCAGGAGTTCACAGCGGGCACCAATCCCACCAGCGCGGCCAGCGTGCTCAAAATCAGCCAGCTTCAGGTGAGCGGAAGCAACTTCCAAATTAGCTTCCTGACGGTTCTGGGGAAAGTCTATCGTATCGAGCGATCCGATACGCTGGCGAGCGGTTCCTGGGTGACGGTGCAGGACAATATCGCCGGCACCGGCGGCAGCCTCTTGGTCACCGACGTCGGCGGAGCGGCCCAACCCAAGAGATTTTATCGACTGGTGGTCAATCCATGACCCACGCGCTCAAGCACCGGGTCCGCCTTCCGGCCCGGTGCTTTTTCTTCGCATGAACAACCTGTTTCCCGTTATCTCTCTCCGGCCATCCTCACATCCCTGTGCGCCTTGCTGTCGGCTGCGACGGCTCCGCTTTTCGCCCAGACTGCGAGTGGCACTGGCAAAGACGGTGTTCCCGCCACGAAGGTGTTTAACGTGAACGTGCCGCCGGCCGGTCATCCGTTGAAACGCGAGAGTTACAACCCGATTCTGAAGCGCGATGCCGTCGCCTTGGAAAAGGACGACGCCAGCGCGGACTTCCGCCGGCGTGCGACCTTTAAAATAATTCCGGTGCCGTCGGATAAAAACCTGACGGCTTTCCAGTCGCTCGCCGATCCGTCCCGTTATCTCCGAGGCTCGGCGGTGACGGGCAAACTGACGGCCGAGATTATCACTTCGGCCACCAACAGCGCCGACAAGAGCGATGCCACTTTCAAGTTGATATACGACGCTGACGCACACTGAAGCATCGGCAGCCCCCAATGAATTCGTGATTACTCCACTCTCTTACTCTCCCTCCTTTGCTATGAACCGCCCGATCCTATCCCTCCTGGTGAGCCTCGTCCTCGCCTCCGTCGCGTCTCCGTCCCTCCCGGCGGCACCGGCGGAGCCTGCCCATAATCCCCTTATCTGGGCCGACGTCCCGGACATCTCGGTCATGCGTGTAGGAAAAACCTATTACATGAGCAGCACGACGATGCACATGTGCCCGGGCATTCCGATCATGGAGTCCACGGACTTGGTCAACTGGCGCATGGCCTCCTACGCCTATGAAACCCTCGCCGACAACGAAGCCCTCCGCCTCGAAAACGGCAAAGACGCCTACGGTCTCGGCTCCTGGGCCAGCAGCCTGCGTTTCCACAACGGCGTGTTCTATGTCTCGACTTTCTCCGCCACCAGCGGACGCACCCACTTCTACACCACGCGCGATCCGGAGCGCGGCCCGTGGAAGGAGACGAGTTTCGAGCCCGCGATCGGCGACCACAGCCTGTTTTTCGACGACGACGGGCGCGCCTACCTGGTTTACGGTAATGGTCGCATCGAGATCTCCGAGCTGAAACCCGATCTCTCCGGAATCAAGCCCGACGGCGTGCACAAGGTCCTCGTCGAAAACGTCAACGCTGTCTTCGGCACCGACCAGGGAGGGCTCAAAGGCGAGGGCGCGCAGCTTTTCAAGATCAACGGCCGCTACTACCTCTTCGACATCGCCTCGCCCGGGAGCCGCTGGGCGCGCACCGTCATTGTCAACCGCGCCGACACACTCACCGGTCCCTACGAGGGGCGCATCGTGCTCGATGATCGCGGCATCGCCCAGGGCGGCCTCATCGACACCCCGGAGGGCAAATGGTATGCCTACCTTT
>JAHFTG010000208.1 GCA_023269455.1 Opitutaceae bacterium
TGCGTCTGCTGATCATAAGGGCGGTCATGTGACCGTGCGATCGCTGGCTGCGCTGCCCTTGTTCCATGCACAAAACCTGGACGCGGTTCTCGCCGGTTCCGTGGACGCGGGTGCGTTGGAGGCCGATGCGAGCATTTTCAGTCGTTACGTGCAGTCACTGCCGGTTGCGGTGCGCGAAAAAGCGGAAAGCTTCCGCACGCTGGTGGTCGGACGACAGATTCATCATCGCGCCAATAAAAACGGTGCCGAGCTCGTGGTTGATCCCATACATACGCTTTTTCTGGTGCCGGGTGCCGGTCCGCACCCCGGTCTGCCGGGGAATTATCTATATGGTTCCGTGTTTCAGGCCACCGCCGACGCTCAAACCGGCGCGTGGGCCGTCCATGTGCATGATGCCGACGATGGGGCGGCCTTGTGCGATGTTTCCTCGCAGCGCGAAGCTCTGGAGAAACTCCAGGAAGTGCTGGCGAGCGCCCCGTTTCAGTTGAGTGAACTGGAAGCGCTGGGCTTCCGGTCGAACTAAGAATCGCGCCGAATCCGGCGCGCGGGCAACCGCCCGAAACGCTCAGCGAGGGGAGCGCACCACGCCTTCGTTGCCTGGAGTGAACTGCGCGCGGGTTACACGCCATATGCCGTTGTCTTGTTAACGATGCGTGCCCGAGGGCGGCTTCGGTCCGCGATAGGTGATGCCGTCCGCCGTATTTTTTGCCTGCGAGGAACCGGGCGGCACAGTGTTTTCAGGGATTTAGCCGAGCTGTGGATCGATGTTAAAGACGACCCAGTGGCGCGAGGAGCATCAGGATCATCCATGATGAGCACGAGGCTTTGGGCTGCTGCGGGCACGCCGGCGATCATGAGGGGCGGGCGCAGGTTCGCACCTTCTTGCGAGTGGACGCCGGGAATATCAGCTCCATGCGCAAAGGCCGGACTGGTGATGATCATGGTTAACAAAGGAAAGACGGGCGCACGGAGGTCAATCCGCCTGAGTGCGTGGAGGACGCTGGGCGACCGGTTTGGTTTGTCGGTGTTCCTTGACCTCTTCGGTTGTGCCGCCCAACTCAATCGCACCATGAGCAACCCTTCCGACGACGAAACACTTTTCCTGAAAGACCTCGTCAAAACATCCCGCCAGCGGGCCCATCACGTAAAGTGGATTGATCGCGATGGCACCGAGCGGACCACCGTGTTGACGCCGGCGGAAGCCTCGCGGCTCAATGCCATCGCGCACGCGCGCAAAGTTTCTAAATCCGAGGTGCTGCGTCAGGCGGCGCATATCCCGGTAAACAGTTAAGAATTCAAGTTTCCGTCGGGAACTTTTTGGGGTGGCAGGCTACGGTCGTGGAAGGGCATTCCGCCCGCTTTAAGGTAAAATCATAAAGCCACTTCCATGAATAAATACACCGGTTCGCTTACAGGCTTGGTCATTCTTGCCATCACTTTTTTTGCCGGTTGCGCGACGCCACCGCCGCCCCGGCCGGTGGTCGTTTATCCGATCACCTACGATGTTCCTGTGGGCAGCACGCAGGTGAGCGCGACGGCTGGTCCTCAAAATCTCGACGTCAGCTCCACCCAGCAGGTCACCGCCAAAGTCGGCGAGCCACTGTATTATCAAGTCGTTTCGCCGGTCGCGGTGACTGTTTCGATCTACTATCGTGAAGCTGCCGATCAGCCCCGCGTGCTTCTTCGCGAAATGCAAGGCACCGCTTTCACTTCCTCGATCACGCCATCGGTGCCCGTGCTGCAATTCGTGTTTTCAGCGCAGCAGGCCAACAGCAACGGCACGTTGAAATTCACGCTGTCGGACAAGCCGATTGCCCCTGCGGTCACGAATTAAAATAAAGCGCCAAATAACTCCCGCGCGGCACAGGTCGCGACCGGGGGTGACAAGAAAAGGCCGTAACGGTTTGAGCTCGGGGCTCGGCCGCTTACGGCTTTTTGTTTTTTGGCGCAGGCGCAATGCCGAGCGTCTTCTTGAAGGTGGATTTGGGCAGATTCTGCTGCTGTTGAAAACGCTTGCTGGCTTTCAGGTCTTTTTTCGTCGGCAAATATTTTTGTCCCATGTCTTCTAAGGCGTCGATATTGGCGGGCGCGGGCAATCTTAGAATTCGTTAAAGCGCGGCTGCCGCCCACGAGGGCAATTCCAGCCGCCGTCCACGCGCGTGGTCCTCAAGTAGATTTTGAAGCCAGGGACGCGAACAGGCACAGGCTGTGATCTCGATGAAGCGCTTCGTCCCGTCGCTCTCGATGCGATAGTTTTCGATGCGCACGGTGACGGGCGTGGATTCTCCTATGAGCACGCACACGATATCGACCGATTTGCCCTTGGAATCGATTTTCAGCTCGCTCACCTCGCCGTAGCGCTTGATCAGGCCGTTGACGTAGTTGCGGGCGGCGTGGCTCGTGAGGGCGTCTTTGGCGGCGGTGAACATGAGGTAATTCCGGCGGGCGTCATCCCGGCTGGCAAGTGTGTCCATTGTCAGCCTGCGCGGGAGGTGGTTCCCGTGGCAATCGCTTGATGGGCAAATCTCCCGTGAACCGCTGGCCGGAAAAGGTGTCGGTCATTTCCTTCCAGCCAACCTTCAACGACCAGCACGATGAAACTCTCGCTCAACCACCTGAAACGCTACAAGCAGATCGCCTTCCTCCTGTGGAAATACGGCCGTTCCGACTTGGTGAAAAACATGGGCCTGGAGGAGCCGTATGATGCCGAGGAAGATCTCAAAAAAATCGGCGATGTCACGCCAGACCAACTCGCGGACGATCTTGAGGCGATGGGGCCGACCTACATCAAACTCGGACAAGTGCTCGCCGGGCGCCCCGATCTTTTGCCCGCGCCTTACCTGAAGGCGTTGGAGCGGTTGCAGGACAAGGTCACGCCGTTTTCGTATGATGAGGTGGAGCAGATCGTGATGAGCGAGCTGGGCGTGCGCATTTCCAAGGCGTTTTCACGCTTCGATATCGTGCCGCTGGCGGCCGCTTCGCTCGGCCAGGTTCACGCGGCGGCGTTGCGCGACGGGCGCGAGGTCGTCGTGAAGGTTCAACGGCCTGGCATTCGCGCGCAGATTGCGGACGACTTCGAGGTGCTGGCCGAGATCGCAGGTTTCCTCGACAAACACACCGAGGCGGGCCGCCGCTACCGGTTTCTCACCGTGCTGGAGGAGTTCCGAATCGCGATCCAGCAAGAGCTCAACTACGAAAAAGAGGCGCAGAATCTGGTCACGGTTGGTGCGAATCTGAAGGAGTTTCCCCTCATCACTGTGCCGCAACCCGTGCCCGACTACAGCACGCGCAGCGTTCTCACGATGGACTATGTGCAAGGGAGTAAGATCACTTCGATCAGTCCGCTGGTGCGCATGGATATCGATGGCGCCGTGCTCGTGGAGGAGGTGTTCAAGGCCTACCTGAAACAGGTGCTGGTGGACGGTATTTTCCACGCTGATCCGCATCCCGGGAATGTCTTTCTTACGAGTGACCATCGCATCGCGTTGCTCGATCTCGGCATGGTCGGGCACACCGCGCCGAGCATGCAGGAGAGTCTGCTCAAGCTCCTGCTTGCCGTCAGCGAGGGCAAGGGCGAGGAGGCGGCCGAGACCGTCATCCGCATGAGCGAGAAACTGCCCTCGTTTAACGCGACCGAATTTCGCCGAAAAATCAGCCAGTTGGTTGCCGCGCGCCTCGATCAAGGACTTGAGAAGATCAACGTCGGCCAGTCGCTGCTCGATGTGAGTGCGCACGCGCGCGACAATGGACTCTTCGTGCCGAGCGAACTCACGCTGCTGGGCAAGACGCTGCTGCAACTCGACGAGGTCGGTCGCATTCTCGATCCCGCGTTCGATCCCAACGCCTCCATCCGCCGCAACGTCACCGATCTGCTGACGCGCCGCATGAAAAAAGATCTCACGCAGGGCAGTGTGTTCAGTTCTCTGCTGGAGCTTAAGGATTTCACCACGCAGCTCCCCGGCCGTCTGAATCGCATCATGGACGCCGTGACGAACGCCGAGGTCGAAGTGAAGGTAAAAGCGGTCGATGCGAAGCTCATGCTCGACGGCATGCAGAAGATCGCCAACCGCATCACCACGGGTCTCGTGCTGGCCGCGCTTATCATGGGGGCCGCTTTGATGATGCGCATCGAAACGAGCTTCCGGCTCTTGGGTTATCCGGGGATAGCCATCCTCTGTTTCCTCGCCGCCGCCGCTGGGGGATTCTGGCTGTTGATCAACATTTTTATACAGGACGAGCGTTCGAAGGATTGATGACCGCTTCACGTCTTACGTTCTTGGACTGCCAATTTTCGTCGGGTGGGTGAACTACCCATAGTCCTGAGTTCCATAACAAACTATATTACCATCATGAACCTACTGCTTCTCATCATTGTCCTGCTTCTTTTGTTTGGTGGCGGCGGCTTTTACATCGGCGGTCCGGCCGTCGGTGGTGGCGGCCTGGGCCTCATCATTTTGATCTGCCTCATCATTTATTTGTTCGGCGGATTTCGCGGGAGGAAATGACCGGGTGTGCCGGGCCGACTACGGTTCGGCGCGTCCGGCTTAGATC
>JAHFTG010000033.1 GCA_023269455.1 Opitutaceae bacterium
CTCGCGAAAAGCCGCGTCCGGTTTATCGCATCGTTCCCGCCAAAAAAATCGACCCCGCCGATCCGGTGAACGCCGTGCTCGCCGAAGAAGCCGCCGCCGAGCAGGCCGAGCATGCGCGCCGTGACGCGGAACGCGTCGCCCGCGAGGCCGAACACGCTGCCCGCCGCGCCGAGCGTGAAGCCCAGCGCCTCGCCGAAATCGAAAGACGGAAAGCCCACGGCGCGGCCAACGCGCCTTCCGCCCCCGCTGAAAAATCCGCGCCCGCCGCCAAACCCGAAATCGCGAATCCCCAATCCGAAATTGCCCCCGCTTCCCTGCTGCAAGGCGAAGAGTTGCTCGCCGCGATTCGTCCGCAGATGCGCCGGAACCGTCGCGGTCCGGGCTACTCGGGCAGCACGACTTATCTCTCGCGTGCGTTTAAATGCACCGAGGCCGATCTCGTGGCCGCACTGGCCGCCCTCGGGCTGCACGTCCCGGCGGACGCCGCGGCAAAGCCGGTTCCCACCACGATCGGCGAGCACGTTTACTGGCTCAACAAAGACAGTCGCGGCGCCATTTGGATCAACGGTGATGAAGCCGGCGAGCCGCAGGCGGATGCCGCCAGCGCGCCGGTTGCTCCGGTGCAGGCGGAAGCATTTCCGCTCGAATCTCCCGCGCCCGCTGCCGACGCGCCTGTTCCTTTACCCCAAGCCGAAGCACCGCCGCCCGCGCCCGCGTCTGTGCCGATGTCGTCTCCTGCTTCGCCGCTCGCGGCGATCCGTCTCCTGCTCATGCCCAACAAGCGCGGCACCGGCATCTCCGCCGAAGTCGGCCATCTCTCGCGCAAGCTGGAGCGTGACCATCAAGAATTTCTCTCCGTGCTGACGGGCCTCGGCTTCGCGCTTCCTGCGACCGACGGTGACAAGCCCTCCTTCGTCGAACACGATGGCGAAGTCTATTGGCTCAACAAAAACCCCAAGGACGGTTCCGTCTGGGTAAACGCCAAGACATCCAAAGCCGCCGCGAAAAAAGCTGCGCCCACCGGCAAACCCCGCGCCAAAAAGCCCGCCAAAAAAGACGAGGCATAAGCGGCACAAATCGGCGACGATTACCGGGGAGCATGAAACATTCGTTCTGTGTTTGCGGTCGGAGCCGGTTCCATGCTTTCCATCGCTGATCTGCGGAAGTCTTTCGTCACGCCTGAGGGCGGCTCCGCGCTCATCGTGGATGTGCCGGCCTTTTCCCTCGCGGCGGGCGAGCAGGCCGCGCTGCGGGGCGAGAGTGGTTCGGGCAAGACGACGTTTCTTCACCTCATCGCTGGCATCCTCGCTGCCGACTCCGGCCGGGTTGAAATCGACGGCGTCAACATGACTGCGCTCGGCGAGGCGAAACGCGACCGCTTACGCGCCGAAAAGACCGGCTACATTTTTCAGACGTTCAATCTGCTCCAAGGCTACACGGTCCTCGAAAACGTCGTCCTGGGGATGTCCTTCGGGCCGGTTGGAGCAGATCGTGAGCGGGCCAAGGCGCTCCTCGAACGCGTCGGGCTTGGGCATCGGCTCGATCATTATCCGCGCCAGCTTTCCACCGGTCAGCAGCAGCGCGTCGCCGTGGCGCGCGCGTTGGCCAACCGCCCCAAACTCGTCCTCGCCGACGAGCCGACCGGCAATCTTGACCGCAAGCATGCCCGCGAGGCGCTCGCGCTCATCCGCGAGGCGTGTCACGAGGCCGGGGCGGCGTTGTTGCTCGTGAGCCACGACGAAGAGGTGCTCGCGCAGTTTGACGGCGCGCGGGATTTTGCGGCGATCAACCGGCCGGCGGTCGCTTCGTCGAAAGGAGGCGCGGCATGACCCTTCCCCTTATTCTTTATCGCAGCCTGAGGCAGCACGCGTTGTCCACGCTCGTCACGGCGGCGAGCATCGCGCTCGCGTGCGGGCTTCTGCTCACCGTGTGGATGGTGAAGGTGCAGACGCAGCAGGCGTTTGTTGAAACCACCACCGCGTTCGACGCGGTGCTCGGGGCGCGCGGCTCGAAACTCCAGCTCGTGCTCAACGCCATCTTCAACCTCGAAGCCTCGCCCGGCAACGTGTCGAACGCCGACTATCAGGCGATCAAGCACCACCCCGCCGTGAAGACGGCCATCCCCATCGCGGTGGGCGACAATTATTTCGGCTGGCGCATCGTCGGCACGATTCCCGAGCTCTTCACCGGCGTCGAATACGCCAAGGGGAAACCCTACGCCGTCGAGCCGGGCGGGCGGCTTTTTGATCCCGAAAAACACGAGGCGGTGGTCGGCGCGTTTGTGGCGCAGCGACTCGCGCTCAAGGTCGGCGATACTTTCAAACCTTATCACGGGCTCACGTTTAATCCCAACGAGCAGCACCCCGATGTTTACACCATTGTTGGCATCCTTGCGCCGACCAACACGCCGGCGGATCGCGTGCTCTGGATTCCCATCGAGGGCGTGCAGACGATGACCGGGCACGATCCGGCCGCTGCGACCGATGTGAGCGCGGTGCTCATCCAACTGCGCGCGCCCACGGCGGGCATGATGCTCGACATCCGCTACAACCGGCAGGGCAACCGCCTCACGCTCGCGTATCCCGTGGGCACGATTATCGCGGATTTGTTCAACAAGATCGGCTGGCTCGACCAGGTGTTGGCACTCGTGGCGTATCTCGTGGCGCTCGTCGCCGGAGCCTCGGTGCTCGCGAGCATCTACGCCTCGATGGATGCGCGTAAACGGGACATCGCGATTCTGCGTTCGCTCGGGGCGCGACGGCGCACGGTGTTCGGCGCGATCATCGCCGAAGCGGCGGTGATCGGTGTGCTCGGTGGGGTCGCGGGCCTGGCGGTGTATGCCGCGCTTTTCAGTGGCGTGGCGGGCGTGATTCGCGCGCAGACGGGCGTGGTGCTCGACGTGGCGCACTGGCATCCGGTGCTTGTGCTGTGTCCGCTCGGCATGATCGCGCTCGGTGCGCTCGGTGGGGTGGTGCCGGCCTTGAAAGCCTACCGCACGCCGGTCGCGGAAAATCTCACGCCGTCGTCATGAATTATTCCATGCTCCTCTGCTTGTTGGTCGGCTCGCTTTCGCTCGGTTTGGGCGGCTGCGACCGGCCGCAGCGTCCGTCCGAGGCCGCCGCGCATCAGCACAAGGACCTGCCACCGCACGGCGGCACGCCGGTCACGCTCGGCGATGATGCGTTTCATGTGGAATTTGTGCGCGATGCGGAGGCCGGCAAACTCTCGGCCTATGTGCTCGACGATGAGATGGAGGAGTTCGTGCGCGGCGGCTCGCCGGGCTTCACCGTCGTGGCGAAGGTCGGCGGCGAAGAACGCGCGCTTGAGTTCAAGCCGGTGGCCGACGCCGCGACTGGGGAAACGCTCGCAAGCACGTCGCTCTACGAAGCCCAGGCGCCGTGGCTGAAGACGACGGCGGCGTTTGATGCGGTGATCAAAACGCTCTCGATTCACGATCAGGTTTTCACCGACGTGGCGTTTAACTTTCCCAAGGGTAACGCGAAGGAATGACCCCGACGAGAAACCATCGAAGACTTTGACCGTCTTCAAAACAGCGCCTAGCTTTCCCAAACATGAATCCCCGCTTCGTCACGCGTTCGCTTTTGCTCGTTGGGCTGCTTGCCCTGGGCTCGGGGGCACGCGCGAGTTTGTTCGCGCCGAGTGGGGTTGATAATCCCGGCGTGCCGCGCGTGCCGATGCCTCTGAAGACTGTGGCCAGGGGAGATATTCTCGCGACGCCGCCTGAGCTGGTGAACGGCTACGCGAAGCTGGGCTTCGACCGGTTGGCGGCTTTTCCTTTCACGCCTCCGGACTTCGATCCGGCGGCGAAGCCCGATGCGAAGCCGCCGTCGGTCGATGGGCAGATCCCCGACGCGATCAAGAAATTCGACGGGCAGAAAGCGGTCGTCACGGGGTTCATGCTGCCGGTGCGCATGGAAGGCGCGCTGGTGGCGGAGTGCATGTTGGTGAGCAGCCCGGCGCTGTGCTGCTATGGCATCACGCCGAACGTCAACGAATGGGTCGTCGTGAAGATGAAACCGGGTGCGAATGTTCCGGCGACGATGGATGTGCCGGTGGCGATTTACGGAACGCTGCGCGTTCACGGTCAGTTCGAGAACGGCTACCTCACCGGCATCTACGTGCTCGAAGGCGAGCGCATGGAGCTGCCGAAGGCGCCGTCTTCCTGACAAGCCCGCCTACTCCTCGGCCTTGCGGTCGGCAGCTTGTCGCCGCGTTCAGCGCGAGATGTCGCCTTGCGTGAGAATCTTGTAGCCGCGGCTGCCGAGCGATTGCGAGGCGACGTCGGCATCCTCGATGTTCAGCGCGAGAGCCGATTTGCCCTCGGGGCGTTTGATGAAGCTGTAGATATAGTGGATGTTGATCTCGGCTTCGAGCAGCGCGGCGAGCACGCCCTTCAAGTCGCCCTCGTCGTTGATCTCCACCGCGAGCACATCGACCTCGGTGTAGGGAAAATCATTGTTGATCATCAGCTCGCGGGCCTTGTCGGGATCGTCCACGATGAGGCGCAGGATCGAGCTGTCCGTCGTGTCGAGCACGGTGAGCGCCATGACGTGGACGTTGTTGTCCTTGAGCAGCGCGGTGAGGTCGTAGAGACGGCCGACGCGGTTTTCCGCAAACACGGAAAACTGTTTAACGGGATCGGTGCCGATGGAGATATTGGTGGACGCCATGGTGGTCGGTGCCGCCAAGCTGAACACCCGCCCGAAGCCGGTCAACCTCCCTGCATGCCGGTCGGCTTCTGGAACTGGCGCGCCCCAAGTTTCTTAGCCCAACCTAAACACCTTGCGCCGTCGCGCCGGGTCAAATGGCATGCGTCGCCTCGCCCCCATGCCGCCCTCATCGCCAGCCAATCTTCATCTTGAAACCCAGCGCCGCGCCCGTGGAAGCGCGCAACTGGTGCTGCGCGGCATCGTGCTCAATCTTGTGCTCGCGGTCGTGAAGCTGGCGGGCGGGGTTTTCGGTCATACGTATGCGCTCATCGCGGACGGCATGGAGTCGCTTCTCGACGTGTTTTCGTCCACGCTTGTGTGGGCGGGTTTCCGCGTGGCCGCGAAGCCGCCCGACGAGAACCACCCTTATGGTCACGGCAAGGCCGAGCCGCTCGCCGCGTTGGCGGTGGCGCTGTTTATTTTTGCGGCGGCGGCGTGGATCGGCGTTCACGCGGTGCGTGAGATTCTCACGCCACACCAGCGGCCTCACTGGGCCACGCTGCCGCTGCTCGCGGGCATCGTCGCGGTGAAATGGTGGTTCTCGCGCCGCATGCAGCGCGCGGGCGACAGCGAGGGCAGCACCGCGCTCGGCGCCGAGGCGTGGCACCACTACGCCGATGCGATCACCTCGGCGGCGGCGTTCGTGGGCATCGCGCTCGTGGTGTTCGGCGGCGAGCGTTTCACGGGCGCGGACTCCTGGGCCGCGCTGCTCGCGTGCGTGGTGATCGTTTTCAACGGCGTGCATATCTTCAACCGCGCGCTCGCCGACGTGATGGACACCGCCGTGCCGGTCGCGTTTGAAAACGAAGTCCGTGCCGTCGCGCTCGCGGTGGACGGCGTGCTCAGCCTCGACAAATGCCGCGTGCGCAAAAGCGGCCTCATCCACCTCGTGGACATCCACGTCGTCGTGAATCCCGAGATCACCGTCTATCACGGCCACGAGATCGCGCACGCCGTGAAGGATGCGCTCGAACACTCGTCGCTGCACATCGCCGACGTGTCCGTTCACATCGAGCCCGCCCGTCCGCTGGCGTGAACGGAGCGGGAAAAGGAGTGCGCTTGATAAGCTCATAACCTGCAAATTCTGCGCAGGGATGCGCAGCTCATGCGGAGCGGTCCCGGGGCGTTTGCGGTTTACTCGGCACGGTCAGTCGAATTCCTTAACACCATGAAAGTCCGCACGTCCGCCAAGCCGCTTAGCACCAATCCGAATCTGTTGAAATGGGTCGCCAAGATAGCCGCGCTCACCAAGCCCGCCGCGATTCACTGGGTGGACGGCTCGCAGGAGGAAAACGACGCCCTTTGCGCCCAGATGGTCGAGGCAGGCACGTTCATCAAGCTGAACGAAAAACTCTGGCCCGGCTGCTACTACGCCCGCTCCGATGCCAACGATGTTGCCCGCGTCGAGGACCGCACCTTCATCTGCTCGCTTTCCAAGGACAACGCCGGCCCGACGAACAACTGGGTCGATCCGTTCCAGATGCGCAAAAAGCTGAAGGGTCTTTTCGCCGGCTGCATGGCCGGGCGCACGATGTATGTGCTGCCCTTCAGCATGGGGCCGCTCGGTTCGCCCATCTCGCAGCTCGGCGTCGAGATCACCGATTCGCCCTATGTCGTGGTCAACATGCGCATCATGGCCCGCATCGGCTTGCCGGTCTTCAAGGAGATCGACAAAGACGAGAAGCGCGTCGTCCCCTGCGTGCATTCCGTCGGCGCCCCGCTTGCGCCCGGCGCGAAGGATGTCTCCTGGCCCTGCAACAAGGAGAAATACATCGTCCACTTCCCCGAGACCCGCGAGATCTGGTCCTACGGTTCCGGATACGGCGGCAACGCCCTCCTCG
Source organism: Opitutaceae bacterium (assembly GCA_023269455.1). Classification (GTDB taxonomy): domain Bacteria; phylum Verrucomicrobiota; class Verrucomicrobiia; order Opitutales; family Opitutaceae; genus Rariglobus. The sequence continues at coordinate 6,572 of JAHFTG010000033.1, forward strand.
GTAAAAAATGTTTCGCGCTCCGCATCGCCTCCAACATGGCCCGCGACGAAGGCTGGATGGCCGAGCACATGCTCATCCTAGGGGTCGAAGATCCGAAGGGTGAAAAAACCTACGTCGCCGCCGCCTTTCCCAGCGCCTGCGGCAAGACCAACTTCGCCATGCTCATCCCGCCCGCGCCGCTCCGCGACAAAGGCTGGAAAATCTGGACCGTCGGCGACGACATCGCGTGGATCAAGCCCGACGCCAGCGGCCGCCTGCATGCCATCAATCCCGAAGCCGGTTTCTTCGGCGTCGCCCCCGGCACCTCCGACAAGACCAATCCCAACGCGATGGTCTCGCTCGCGAAGAACAGCATCTTCACAAACGTCGCACTCACGCCCGAAGGCGGCGTCTGGTGGGAAGGCATGACCGACAAGCCTCCCGCCGAGTGCATCGACTGGCAGGGCAACAAATGGACGCCCGCCATCGCCAAGGAAACCGGCGCCAAGGCCGCGCACCCCAACTCGCGCTTCACCGCGCCCGCCTCGCAGTGTCCGACCATCGATCCCGACTGGGAAAAGCCCGAGGGCGTGCCGATTTCGGCGATCATCTTCGGCGGTCGCCGCGCCACCACGATGCCGCTCGTTTATCAGGCGTTCAACTGGAGCGCGGGCGTTTATACCGGCGCGACGATGGGTTCCGAGATGACCGCCGCCGCCGCCGGCACGGTGGGCAAGGTCCGCCGCGATCCCTTCGCGATGCTGCCCTTCTGCGGCTATCACATGGGCGACTATTTCCGCCACTGGATCATGATGCAGAAGACGCTCAGCGAGACGCCGCGCATCTTTCACGTGAACTGGTTCCGCAAGGATGCTGCTGGCAAGTTCATCTGGCCCGGCTTCGGCGACAACATGCGCGTCCTCAAATGGATCGTGGACCGCGCCCGCGGACGCGCCCTCGGCAAAGAAACTCCCATCGGCTGGCAACCCCGCTTCGACGACATCGACTGGACCGGCTGCGACTTTTCCCGCGAGCAATTCGACGCCCTCCAGGTGGTGGATCGCACCGCCTGGCGCGCCGAGGTCATGGGCCATGAAGAACTGTTCCTCGACCTCCACGACCATCTCCCGAAGGAGATGATCTACGAGCGGGAACTGCTCATCTGCCGCCTGTAAACAAGGTCTGCGCCGGTTGGCCGGCGCAGGCTCTTAGTGCAGGTTTTTCTCGATCGTTTCGTAGAGCTGACGCGAGTTGTCTTTGCTGCCGACCGTGCCCCAGCGGATGTTGATCATGGTCTGCTTGCTGTTGATTTCCTTGATGTTGATGTAAACTTTCTTGTCGTCGCGGGAACGCGCGGTGAGTTCGGCCTCGAAGGTGAAGAGCTCGCCCTTCGTCTGGTAGAGATCGAGATCCTTGAGCGCCTTCTGCGTCGCGTTGTAAGTGGCGGCCGCGTTGGAATTCACGACCATTTCAAACTTGCCGAGTTCGTAAACGGCCTGGGTGTCGCCGCTGTCGTCCATGTTGACCGTGCTGCAACCGGCGAGCAGGCCGGCGGCGCCGAGAACGAGCAAAGCGGAGAGAGTGGAGTGGGTGGTGGAAGTCTTCATGGGTTAAAAGGTGGTTTGAGACCACAAGTGAGCCATGTGGTTCGCTCTGTCACCGCGAAAACAAAGCCCGCCCGGGTTTCCGGTTTGCCGAGGAGGGGCCGGTGCGTCTATCGCTGTGGGTCTATGGCAAAGCCACTTGTCGGTGTCATCATGGGCAGCACCTCCGATTGGGAGACGATGCAACATGCCGTGCAAACCCTCAAAGCCCTCGGCATCGCCTCCGAGCACCAGGTCGTGAGCGCCCACCGCACACCGGAAAAAATGTTCGACTACGCCAAGTCCGCCGAAAAACGCGGGCTCAAGGTCATCATCGCCGGCGCGGGCGGCGCGGCCCACCTGCCGGGCATGACCGCCGCGCTCACCGCGCTGCCCGTCCTCGGCGTGCCGGTCGAGTCGCACACGCTGAAGGGCGTGGATTCACTTTATTCGATCGTGCAGATGCCCGGCGGCGTGCCGGTGGCGACGTTTGCCATCGGCAAGGCCGGGGCGATCAACGCCGCGCTCTTCGCCGCCGCCATTCTCGCGACCGGCGGCGACGCCAAGGTGAAAAAAGCCCTCGACGCCTTCCGCGCCAACCAGACGGCCAAGGTCTTGGACGCGAAGCTGCCGTGAAAACCAGTTGAAAGTTGAGAGCTGAGAGTTGAGTGACCGGCAGCGCGTCATGACGGCTTGCGCTCTCAACTTTCAGCTCTCAACTCTCAACTTCTGCATGATTCCTCCCGGAAAAACCATCGGTGTCCTCGGCGGCGGCCAGCTTGGCCGCATGTTTGCCCACGCGGCGGAACGTCTCGGCTATCGTATCCATATCTACGAGCCCGAGGCCAACGGTCCGGCGGGCGAGGTGTCCGCGCTGGAAACCAACCGGCCCTACACCGACATCGAGGCGCTCACGACTTTCGCCAAGAGCGTCGATGTGGTCACCTACGAGTTCGAGAACATCCCCGCCGAGCCGCTCTGGGCCATCGAGAAACATGTGCAGCTTCATCCGCACTGGAACGTCCTCGAGACCTGCCAGAACCGCATGCGCGAGAAAAACTGGCTTCGTAAAAATAACTTTTCGCCCGTGCCGTTTGCCGAAGTCGAGGCCGGCGATGACCTCGCCGCCGCCATCCGCAAGATGGGCCTGCCGTGTGTCGTGAAGACCGCCGACTTCGGCTACGACGGCAAGGGGCAGATCAAGGTGGCCGACGACGCTTCGCTCGCGAAGGCGGTGGCTTCGTTTGCGAAGCAACGCTGCGTCATCGAGAAGTTCATCGATTTCAAATGTGAGCTGTCGGTCGTAGTCGCGCGGAGCAGCACGGGCGAGGTGAAGGCGTTTTCCGTCGCGGAAAATATCCACACGAAGCACATTCTCGATTTTTCCATCGTGCCGGCGCGCATCCCGGCGGAGACCGCCGCCGCCGCCGAAACGCTCGCGCTGGCCATCGTGGAGAAGCTCAATGTCGTCGGCCTGCTCGCCATCGAGCTGTTTCTCACGGATCGCGGCGAACTCCTCGTCAACGAGCTCGCGCCTCGCCCGCACAACTCCGGCCACTGGACGCTCGATGCCTGCGCGACCTCGCAGTTCGAGCAGCATGTGCGCGCGGTGTGCGGCCTGCCGCTCGGCGACGTCTCGGTCATCGCGCCGGTCGTGATGGTCAATATCCTCGGCGACGCCTGGAAGTGGCAGGGTAACGTGATCACGGGCGAGCCCAACTGGCAGGCCGTGCTCGCGCACCCCCGGGCCAAGCTTCATCTCTACGGAAAAAAGGAGCCGCGCATCGGTCGTAAAATGGGGCATTTCACGGTGACGGCGGCGACGCCGGGCACCGCGCTGGAGGCGGCGCGCGAGTTGAAGGCTCGGTTGTGAGAGGTAGTAATTGTCCGCTAGAGTTGGATATTGGTGGAGTCGGCGATAGGCAGAGCGCCCTTGGTGATCAAAAGCCGGGAGCTGGTTCTCACAAATCGTAAGCGCCTTGCGTCTTGACGTCCTTTTGCAACGCCTCTCGCCTGATGTGGTTTCAGCAGATTGCCGCCCCTTGGCGTCGTTCCGCGCCCATGCAGGAGAACAATACCGACCAGCACAATTTTTCCTATGATCAATAAAGCCGCATCAATGAAAATGCTCTTTGTCACTGTGGTGCTTGGTATCCAAGCGCTCGCCCTATCCGGATGTGCTTCCGGTTACACCCGGCCGCCGGAGGCGGGCGCCGCCACGTTTAAGGCTACACGTGAAAATCCAATTTCATCGGTCAGCATCGAGCTGACAGACGAGGTTAAGGAGAAGCTGAAAGACAGTCTGAAGTTCGATAAACAAGTTTTAGGACAGAAAATCGAGTTGGCTCTTCAAAACCGGGAATTGCTGAACAAAGAAAAAAAGGAGGCTGACTCTATCGACATCACCATCACGCACGTTCGTGTTCGAAATACGTTCAATGCCGTCATGTGGGGTGCGATGTCGGGTAATGATAGCATCCATGGCGATGTGAAAATAAAGGATCCGAAGGGCCTGGTGGTGGACCAATTCCATGTTGATACCTCTTATGCTTTGGGCGGATTTGCGGGCGGCCAAGATTCAGCCAGGATCAATTGGCTTTATGATGCGTTTGCAAAGCAAGTGGTCAGCGCACTCGCTGGAGATCCTCAAAAAAACGATCAGCCAGCCGCCTCCAAATAAGCCGCTTGTTGCATGGTGCTGCGTTCTTTTCCGAACGCTTCGGCTCTCTCTGCAGTGTGCCCAAACTTCACCTTTACTGGGGAAAGGTGAAGCTCTGGTGCGTGCGTGAACTTAAAAGCCCGGCTGTGACGGGGTAGGCATTGACCCCTGTTGTCTCGGCGGGGATTGCGTTGGGCGCGGTCATGGCTAGTGTCTGGGCATGAAGGCGGAAGAGTCGCATCCTCCAGTTTCTCCGTTCAACACGCCCGAAGTGATGAAGGCGCGGGCGCTTTTTGTCCTGCAATTTTTTTCGTTGATCGCCTGCCTAGGCTTCGCGGAAGCAGCCATTGCCGAGCAGGCGTGGCGCTTGATGGTGCCGAGCATGCTGTGTTTCGCGCTGATGGTTTCGATCCGTTATGTGCTCAAGCGCAGCGGCCAGTGGGAAGTGTGTGTCGATGGATTAAATCATGCCTACACGCGCACGGACCCGCTGCCCAATCGCGAAGCGGAGAGCGTTCGCTTCGTGGTGCTCATTGATCAGCGCACCGAGATCGAGAGTCGTCGGGGCACGGCGGATTTCGATCCTTGGGCATTGCAGCAAGTGCGGCACGAAATCATCGAGATGGTGAAGGAATTCCCGGAGCTGGCCGCACTCGACGAGAGTTGATCCGCGAGGGTGGGTTTAGGGCATTTCAAATAAAACCGTAGTCGGATTTACGGAGTTTTTAACCACTGATGGAATCGCCCAATGGGGCGATTCTCTGGGAGCGGTTCCGGCCAATGGCCTCCACAGTTGAGCGGAGGAGCGGCTGATGCCGCTGAGGGCTTGGTCTATCTGCGGCCATCTGCGTCATCTGTGATCAAATGGTTCGGGATTTTACGGCTATGACTTTATTTAAAATACTCTAGTCAAACCCCAGCGTAATTTCGGCGCGATTCCGGTCTAGGTGCAGTTCAGGTAAACCAGCGTGCGGCGCAGGCGCGCCGAGGGTGCGGCGTTCGCGTGCCGGCCAATTTTTCGGGCGGAGCGTGGTTACGCCGTCGGTGAGGATGACGTGGCTCACGGCGGCTTCGCCGACTCCCCGCAACGCGATCCGCAGCGGGCGCGCCGGGTCATCGACCGAGACGGAAAACTCGCGGCGCAGGTGGGCGCGCGGGCGCGCGGCCTGGGCGCGGAACTCGATGGTGAAGCGCTCGGCGAGCGTCGTCCAGATGCCGTCGGCAGCCTGTTGTTCGACGAGGATTTTTTGGAGGGCGGGCGTTGGGTTGTGGACGATGAAGGACAACTGCCAGCGTCCGTGGACGGGGGACGCGGTCCAAGCGTGGGCTGGTTTTTTTGCGACGGCGGCGAGCCAGCGTTTCCACGAGCGTAGGCGGATGGTGTCGCGGGCGAGGATGAGTTCGTTGGGCGACGTCACCTTGGGGTCGCGTGTGCGCCGCCACATCGCGCGGGCGGCGGTGCGGGCGGCGGCGAGTTGCCGCTCAAATTGACGCGCCTCGTTGAGGGCCAAAGTAACCCAATAGGTTATTTTGGCCGGGTGGAGGCGGGCGGTGCGGCGGAGTTTTTGGACGAGGCGGGCGTTGGTGCGGAGGAAGGCGTCGCGCTGGGAAAGATAGGCGTTGAGGCTGGCGCTGGCGGCGAAGGGGGCGGGGAGGTTTTTCTGGGCGGCGAGGCGGGTGAAGAAACGCGCGCCTCGGGCGGAGCGGGCGGGGCCTTCGGGGCCGGCGGCGGCGTCCCAGCGGTCGTTGAGTTCCCATTTCGCGTAGCCGGCGTAGGCGTGTTCGTCGCAGCGGAGCGCGGCGCGGGCGGATTCGCGGGCACCGGCTTTGCCGAAGACGCGCTCAAAGCCCTTGGCGAGCATGCCGACGTTGTCGTCGGTCTGCGGATCGAGCCACAGGCTGGCGGCGGCGGCATCGACCACGGTGGTCATTTCGAGGGCGAGGCGGTTGGGTTCCCACGAAGTCACGAGGAAACCTTCGGCGTGGGTCTGGCGGCAGCGTTTCCACCAGGAGCGGAGGTTGCCGAGGCGGTCGGCGAAAACGGGGAGCGGCTCGTAGCGAAAGCTGCCGTTCATCGGGCATCCCCAGTAGGCGATGCCTTGGGCGGCGAGGGCGGGGGCGAGGTCGCACTCGGCGAAGTTGAACAGCTCGACGCGCGGGTGGCGGTTGAACGGATAATAATACCAGTCGTAGGCGACGAGGCCACGCGGGAGTTGGGGGATGGCTTCGGGGATAAAGGCGAGCATGTCGGCCCAGATTCCCATGCGCAGTCCGTGCGGTTGGACGAGTTCGTGGAGGCGGGTGACGTAGCGGGCGAAATGCGAGGCGAGGCCGATGCGGGCGATCTCGGCGCGGCTGAGCGGGTGTTTGCCGAGGTGGAAGGATTCGTCGAGGCCGACATGGACTTTGCCGGTGGTGCAAAATGGCGCCATGTCGCGCAGCAATTTTTCGGCGACTTCCAT
>JAHFTG010000209.1 GCA_023269455.1 Opitutaceae bacterium
CCAAGCGTGAATTTGTAGCCACGCTCCGCGAGTTCGCGCGCGCCCCACGCGGAGAGTTTCAAGATCGCCGGACCGCTCATGCCCCAATGCGTGACGAGCAGCGGCCCGCGTTCGCGCAGTCGCGAACCAAGCACAGAGGTCTCCGCATCGAGCACCGAAAGCCCTTCGAGTCCGCGGATGCGCGCGTCGTCGATGTGAAACGTAAACAGCGACGGCACCGGCGCCTCGATGGTGTGCCCGAGTTCCGCCGCGATGATTGATCCGACTGAGCTCTTGTTGCCGCCCGTCGCGAGAAGCATGCGGTCAAACTCACCGACGGAACCGTCGGTAAACTCGACACGGAAACCGCCCGCTTCCATCCGCTCCGTCCGTCGCACGCCCATGCTCGTAAAAATTTTCACGCCCGCCTTGTCGGCCGCGAGCCGCAGACAATCCACGATGGTCCCCGAATCATCCGTCACGGGAAACATGCGCCCGTCGTTCTCGGTCTTCAACTCGACGCCGCGCGCCGCGAACCACGCGATCGTATCGCGCGGGCCAAAACGGTTGAACGGCCCCATCAGCTCGCGACCACCGCGCGGATAACGCTTCACCAACTCGCGCGGTTCGGGACACGCATGCGTGACGTTGCAACGCCCGCCTCCGGAGACGCGGACTTTCGCCAACGGATGTGCGGTCGCCTCGTAGAGCACGACATGCGCGGACGGATTCGCCTCCGCGCAGGCAATGGCCGCGAAAAAGCCAGCCGCACCGCCACCGACCACGATCACACGAGAAGAAGTCATCACAGGTTTCTCAGCCTGCTCGCTGGCTCCCGGTTGTCGAAAACGAAAAACCGCCGGGCCTCACGGCACCGGCGGTTCGAAATTCGAAGAGACTTAAAAGCGATCCGCCTTGCGGGAGATGCCTTAGGTGCCGGCCTTAACGGCGGCGATTTTGGCATCAAAGTCTTCTTTGATGCTCTTCGCCTTGGCCTTCTTGTCGGCTTCCTTCGTCTTGCTGTCGGCCCTGAGCTCCTTCAGCTCCTTGGACTCTTCTTTGTGGAGTGCACTGATTTTTGCCGTCTGCGCGGGCGTGAGTTGGGCCGGGCTGGAAGAGTCGGCGCGCAGCAGCGGAGCCGCCGCGACAGCGGCAAGCACGATGAAAGACAGCAGCAATTTAAACGATTTCATAAGGGGCATGGGAGGTGATCAAGGTGATCAGAAAAGGAAGACCCTTGCCGAGACACCGAGTGCCATAAAAATGCCGGCAAGGGCTCATTCTGCCAAGAAACAAATGCCTGCTTACGAAGTCGGCTTGGGCGCGTCAGGAGCCTTGTGGTGCTCTTGCATGGCCTTGAACTTGGCCTGCTGGTCAGGCGTCAGGATCGCAAGAATCTGTTCCGCATGAGATTTATGGATATCCATCATCTTCGCATGTTTGTCCTTCTTTTCGAGAGTGGTGTCGTCCCTGAGCGCCTTCATGGCCTGCATCTCATCCATGAGGATAGGCTTGATCTTGGCCTTCTGGTCATCGGTGAGAGCGAGCTTTTCAGAGAGCTCCTTGAGGCGATCGCCGTGGGCGCCTTTGTGGGCGGGCGGGGTTCCGGGCGGCGGGGTGGGGGGAGCGTCATCGGCGCGGAGGACAGGCGAGGCGGCGACAGCGGCCAGCGCGAAAACAGACAGGAGTAGTTTGAACGATTTCATGATTTTTGAGAGTGAGATTACTAAACTCACACGGCTAGACGCCCGACGCACGACAAGGTTACATCACCACCATGAACCTCGCCCCCTTAACCCGGCTCGCCGAAAACACCGTCGCCGCCACCCGCAAGGAGCTGCCCGCCGCCCTGCAAACCGCGTCCTCCGGCGTGCCCGTGACGTTTCAAGACTGGCCCTCCGAAGATATTCTCGGCGATGAATTCGAGCCCGACATTCTCGGCCTTTTCGTGGGGCCGCCGCACGGTGCCCCGAGCGACGAAAGCCAGGGCCTCCCTCCGCAAATCCTTCTCTTCATCGGCAACCTGTGGGCCTTCGCCGAGGAAGACCGGGAAGTGTTTCTCGACGAGGTGCGCCTCACTTATTTGCACGAACTCGGCCACTACTTCGGCTGGGATGAAGACGAGGTGGCCGAACGCGGGCTGGAGTGAAGACCTGCCGGAACCTTCCCGAGTCCGCGCTTTCCATCGCGCCCTGCTTTCGCATACGCTCGCCCATCTTTCTATGAAAACCTTGCTCTGCTTTGTTCTTGGGTTCCTGTCCGTCGCCGCTCTCCGCGCAGGCGAACGCGAGAGCTTCGTGTCACGCGTCGAAACCTGCGAGGCCATCCTCCGCGAATTCCAAGCCAGCCCGGCCACCGCGATTCCCGATGACGTTCTGAAGAGTGCGAAAGCCATCGTGATCACCAATCAGGTCAAAGGCGGCGTCCTCCTCGGCATCAAGGCCGGCTACGGCACGATCATGGTCAAAAAACCCAACGGCCGCTGGAGCATCCCCGTCCTCGTCAAAGCCGGTGACATCAGCCTCGGCCTGCAGCTCGGCGGCTCCGCCCTCAACACGATCTACCTGATCATGAACGAAGACACCCCGCGCCAGCTCTTCCTGGGTCGCGCCAACATCGCCATCGACGCCCAAGCCGTCGCCGGTCCCCACGTCTCCGAAAAAGAAGGAGTCAACCACCCGCTCATCACCGCGCCCGTGCTCGTTTACTCCAAGAAAAAAGGCCTCTACGCCGGCGCCACCATCAAAACCGGCTTTCTCTCGCGCAGCGATGGCATCAACCGCGCTTTCTACGACGTGGCCTATGATCTGCCCGAGCTGCTTTACGGCGACTTCGTCAACCCCGTCCCCGCCGAAGTGAAACCCCTCATGGACTACGTCACCCAACTCTCCCCCTGATCCGGCATGGCCAACCCAACGCCCGCTCCTGCCGTCGGGTTTCACCACGTCGCCCTCAAGGCAAAATCCTGGGACGACTCTCTCGCCTTCTATAAAGGCGTCCTCGGCTTCACCGAAAAAATCACCTGGGCCTACCCCGACGGCAACCGCGCCGGCATGTTCGACACCGGTGGCGGCAACTACCTGGAAATCTTCGAGGACCGCACCTACACACCCGCGCCCCACGGCGCGCTCCTGCACCTCGCGCTCCGCACGAACACTCTCGACGCGGACATCGCCCGCATCCGCGCCGCCGGTTGCAAGATCACCATCGAGCCCAAGGATGTGATCATCAAAACCACCAACGGCGCCGGGCCCGTCCCCATCCGCATCGCGTTTTTCGAAGGCCCCAACGGCGAGATCTGGGAGCTGTTTGAAAACGAACTGACCTGACGTCAGCCGCGCAGCGTGCGCACGTAAGCCAGCAGCTCGGCAAGGACCACATCCGTCACCGCCGTCTGCACCTCCGTCCGCCTCAGCCCCGCGCAAACCACCATGCCGCCGCCCGCCGCCACCACGCGTCCGCGCCGACGGTGGACGAACGCCCAATGCGCCATCGGCGCCTTCACACCCCGCTCCTTCGACGGCTCGGCGTAGCCCGTCGTCGCCACCGCCAGATCGCTCCCGAACAGCTTCGACGCGCCCAACGCCATCTGCCGCGCCACCTCCGCCGACACGCTGTTGACCGCCTTCGCCGCCCGGCGGTCCACGCCGAGATGCATCACTTTTTGGTCGAGCGTATAAGCCGTGATGCCCCCCAGAAAAAACTCCGACGCGCCCGAGATCGCGCCGATGCGCGCCTGCAAATTCCCGCACGTCACGCTCTCCGCCACCGCCAGCGTCAGCGCGGGCGCGCGGCTCAGGAGCACCCTGAGTTCAACCAGATCGCGCGTGTTCATGTGATTGCAGGAGTCGCCGTCTTCGCCTTCCGCTGATTCACGCGCGCTTCCGCCTTCAACAGTTTCCGCACACGCCAGCGCTGCATCTTCGTCACGATGAACCCCACGCACTTTGCCGTGCCGCAGCGACACGGATGCGCGCGCCAGTTGTCCATCCCGAAACCGTAGTCAAACGTCAGCTCCTCGCCCTCCGCGATGTCGCGCGCCGCCATGATCCAGATGTGCCCGCGGATGTTCTGGCTCTCACAGTTTCCCGCGCACGAGTGGTTGATGAGCCGCGCCGTATTCCAGGCCATGCTCCCGTCGAGATCGTGGCGCTTGTTGAGTTCAAAGACATAGACGCAGCCGTCGTCCGTCCCGCGTTTCGCTCTTTCCTGCCGGAGCTTTTCGCGCCGGTCGGATTCCACCTTGGTGATGCGCTCGCCCAGATATTCGATGATCTTCGTGCCCTGCGGGATCGCCTTACTGGCATAAAGCCCGCGCCCGTGAATGGCCGAGGAACGCAGCTTGGCCCAAGGCGAACGCGTGGGACGCGGACGTTTGGCCGTGATGGATTTTGGCGTGCTCATGAGGTCAGCTCCAATCCCACCGGACAATGATCGCTGCCCATCACGTGCGGCTCGATCCACGCGCGCTTGAAGCGCGGCTTGAGCGCGGCCGACGCGAGGAAGTAGTCGATGCGCCACCCGATGTTGCGCGGCCGAGCCCCGGCGCGATACGTCCACCACGAGTAGTG
>JAHFTG010000034.1:0-2586 GCA_023269455.1 Opitutaceae bacterium
GCTTACGATGACGCACCCCACATGCAGGCGCTCGCAGGGCGAACGCGTTGAAATCAACACGGCCGTCGCCATGAAATAATCGTCCCACGAAGGACGTTCGGAAAACTGTTGGGTGGCTTGGGCGATCAGATCGACCGCGGAGCACGATTCGCTCATCCACGCATCGGTAGCCCCCGCCCAAAAAAATGCCACACCGAATCTCGGGTGGATTGGAAACGCTTGGCACCCGCCGCGCCGCCCTGCCAACGTGCGCCTATGCCCACGCTCCAGGACCTCGTCACCTACTGCGACGAACGCACGCGCCGCACCGCGTTCAAAGACGCCCTCGGCGCATTCAACGGCCTCCAGGTCGCCAACAACGGTCGCGTCACTAAGATCGGCGCGGCCGTCGATGCAGGCGTCTCTCCGTTTCAACAAGCGGTCGCCGCCGGCGTGGATTTTCTCATCGTGCATCACGGGATGTATTGGGACATGCCCCGCCCGCTCACCGGCCCTGCCTACGACCGCGTGTCCACGCTCATGCGCGGCAACTGCGCTCTCTACTCGAATCACCTTCCGCTCGACGGCCATCCCGAACTGGGCAACAACGCCCTCCTCGCCCGCCAGCTCGGCCTCGTGCCCGACCGCCCTTTTCTTGTGCGTGACGGTGAAGCCATTGGCCGCATCGCCAACCGCACCGGCTCGCGCGCGGCTCTCCGCGCGCAACTGGAAAAACTTTACCCGCGCGTCATCGCCATCGAATACGGCAGCGACGCGCCCGCCGCCGTCGCGTTTTGCAGTGGCAGCGGCAACAGCGCCGTCCCTGAACTCGCCCGCGAAGGCGTGGACACCCTCGTCACCGGCGAACTCCGCGAGGAATGGTTCAACACCGCCCAGGAACAGAAGCTCAACCTCTACCTTTGCGGCCACTACGCCACCGAAGTCCACGGCGTGAAAGCCCTCGCCGCCGAGTTGAGCGCGAAGTTCGGACTACCGTGGGAGTTTATCGCCACGGATAACCCCCTCTGACCTTAGCCGCCCGCAGAGTAACACGCCTGCTCGTTGACCTCATCCTCGTCGCATGCATCCTCAACCGGTGCAACGCCGCCTCGAACCTGAGCTGCTCGACTCGCTCCCGCCCGATCACCCCGACGCGCTTCTGAGTCGGCGCGACCTGCGCGTCATCAATCGCGTGATGGGCAACGCCCGCTGGTTCCGCTCCGTCCTCGCCTCCCGTGTGCGCCCCGGCGAGCGCGTGCTCGAACTCGGTTCCGGCGCAGGCGAGCTGGCCGCATACCTTCGTCCTGTCTCACCGCTCTTCGACGGCATCGACCGCGTGCCGCGCCCGACCACCTGGCCCGCCGACGCCCGCTGGCACCAGGCCGACATCAACGTCTTCACCGGCTGGAATGATTATCCTGTCGTGATCGGAAATCTCATCCTCCACCACTTCGACGACACCGCCCTTCGCGCTCTCGGCAACGTCATCAGCCCGCACGCCCGCCTGCTCGTTTTTTCCGAGACCACTCGCCAGCGTTTCAATCAACGTTTCTGGAACGTCGTCGCCCCTCTCTGCGGCGCGAACCGCGTCACTCAACACGACGGCAGCGTGAGCATCGCCGCCGGTTTCTGCGGCGAAGAACTTCCTCACCTCCTAGGCCTCGATCCTTCCGTCTGGCGCTGGCATATCACGAGCACGTGGCTCGGCGCCTATCGCCTCATCGCCGAACGCCGCGCATGATCCGCGCATCCACGAAACCCGCGGCACCCCAACCCGTTGAAATCATCGGCGGCGGCCTCGCCGGCCTCTCGCTCGGACTCGCGCTGCGCCGCGCCGATGTGCCCGTCACCATCATCGAAGCAGGCACTTATCCACGCCACCGCGTCTGCGGTGAATTCATCACCGGCCTCGCCGAAAGCACCATCGACCGCCTCGGCCTCGCGCCTTTTCTTGCCGACGCCCTTCATCACCGCGAAGTCGCTTGGTTCCGCCACGACCAATCGCTCCGCCGTCAGACGCTTCCCCATCCCGCGCTCGCCCTCAGCCGCCACGCGCTCGACCAACGCCTCGCCGCCGCCTTCACCGCCGCCGGGGGGAACCTGCGCACGCACACCCGCGCCCCGCTCGACGACGCTCCCGCCGGACGCGTCTTCGCCACCGGTCGCCGTCCCGCCCGCCCCGAATGGATCGGCCTGAAATGCCACGCGCACGACCTGCCCCTGTCCGCCGAATTAGAACTGCACCTCGGCGACCACGCCTACATCGGCCTCTGCGCCGTCGAGGACAACCGCGTCAACATCTCCGGTCTTTTCCGCCTGCGCACCCCGCTCGACGTCTCGCGCGAGACCGCATTGCTCACCTACCTTCGCGCCGCCGGTCTCGCCGCGCTGGCCGACCGCCTCGCCTACGCCGACATCGACCCCGAATCCTATTCCGCCATCGCCGGCCTCGGTTTTTCAAAGCCCTCCACCCGCACCGACCGCCTTGTCATCGGCGACACCTACGCGATGATCCCGCCCTTCACCGGCAACGGCATGGCGATGGCCTTCCAAAGCGCCGAACAAGCCCTCGATCCCTTGCTCTCTTGGTCGCTCGGCAACGCGTCT
>JAHFTG010000034.1:2596-13203 GCA_023269455.1 Opitutaceae bacterium
GGCGGGCGCGCTGCACCCGTTTCTTTTCAAGCCCGCCCGCCAACGCTGGCTCGCGACCGCCAGCCGCCTCCGCCTTCTCCCGCTTCGCCCGCTTTACGACGCCACCCACTGATCGCGTTTCCCCCTGTCCACCCCCCACCCGCATGTATCTCCACGCCCTCGCCACCGCCGTCCCGCCCACCGCCCTCACCCAGCCGGAATGTTGGCAACTCATGGCGCGTTCCGGCGCGCGCGAACGCCTCTCCTCGCGCTCCATCCAGATGCTCGAAGGGGTTTTAAACGGCGACAGCGGCATCGGCCACCGGCACTTCGCCGCACCCGATCTCGAAGCCGTTTTCGACTACACGCCTGATCAACTCAACACCCTCTTCCGCACCGCCGCCCCCTCGCTTGCCGGACGCGCCCTCACCATCGCGCTGGATCAGGCCGGCCTCCGCCCCGCGCAACTCGACGCCCTCATCATCTGCACCTGCACCGGCTACCTTTGCCCCGGCGTCACCAGCTACGTCGCCGAACAGCTCGGCCTGCGCCCCAACGCCTACCTTCAGGACATCGTCGGCCTCGGCTGCGGCGCCGCCGTTCCCGCCTTGCGCGCCGTCAACGCCGTCCTCGCCGCCCAGCCCGACGCCATCGTCGCCTGCGTCGCCGTCGAGATCTGCTCCGCCGCTTTCTACCTCGACGACGACCCCGGCGTCCTCATCAGCGCCTGCCTCTTCAGCGACGGTGCCGCCGCGAGTATCTGGAAATCCACACCCTCCGAAGGCCCGCAAAACGTCCGCTGTCACAGCTTCAACACCCTCCACCGCCCCGCCGACCGCGACAAACTCCGCTTCGAAATGCGCGACGGCAAACTCCGCAACCTCCTCCACAAAACCGTCCCCGCCCTCGCCGCCGACGCCGTCTCGCACCTCCTCGCCGCAGAGCCGTTTGGGGCCACGCCCGTCGGTCGCATTATCGCCCACGCCGGCGGACGCGAAGTCATCAATGCCCTCGAAGCCACCCTGCCCGCCTATCCGCTCGACGCCACCCGCCGCGTGCTCCGCGCCTTTGGCAACATGAGCAGCCCCTCCGTCCTCTTCGCATTGCAAGACGCGCTCCGCGACACCCGCCCCGCGCCCGACAAAGACTGGTGGCTCGTCAGCTTCGGTGCCGGCTTCAGTGCGCACGGCTGCCGCATCAGCGCCGCTTGAACAAAGAAGGCGTGACGCCGCCCCGCGATGTCCTGTAAACCCTTGGCGACCTCGATGAAAACCATCGCCATCTTAAACGGCCCCAACCTCGACCGCCTCGGCAAACGCGAACCCGAGATCTACGGCCACGCCACGCTCGCCGACCTCGAAGCCGCCCTGCGCGCCGAGTTCGGTTCATCGGCGAAACTCGAGTTCTTCCAGTCCAATCACGAAGGCGCGCTCATCGACAAAATCGCCGCCCTCGCCGACGCGAAGGTGGACGGCCTCGTCCTCAACGGCGGCGCCTTCACCCACACCAGCGTGGCCCTGCGCGACGCCTTGGCCGGCGCGCACATCCCGACCGTCGAGGTCCACATCTCCAACCTCTACAAACGCGAAGAATTCCGCCACGTCTCGCTCACCGCGCCCATCGCCGTCGCCGTGATCACCGGCCTCGGACTTGAAGGTTACTTCGCCGCCATCCGCTACTTCTTGAAAAAGTGAGCGCCCCCGCTGCCGCCACTGCCGTGGACGTGCGCTGGTTCGTGTGCCACACGAAGCCGCGCTGCGAAAAAAAGTTCGCCTCGCTGCTCAAAGCCGAGGGTTTCGAGCACTACCTGCCGCTCGTCACCAGCGTGAAACGCTACGGCAAATCCACCAAGCGTTTCACCAAGCCCCTCTTCCCCGGCTACGTTTTCGCCCAGATCACGCTCGGCGAAAAACCCCGCATCTACCAGCAGGACCTGCTCGCCCGCGTCCTCCCCGTTGACGACGAAAAAAAATTCCTCGGCCAGCTCGCCGACGTCCGCCTCATCGTCGCTTCCGGCCTCGAACTCAGCGTGCGCCCGCTCATCAAACGCGGCACACGCGTCCGCGTGAGCAGCGGCCCGCTCTGGGGCCTCGAAGGCGTCGTGGATGACCCCGCCAATCCCCAAGGCATCATCCTGTGCGTGGACGTTCTCCAGCAAGGCCTGCTCGTTAAGCTCCCGCTCGAGAACCTCGAAATCCTTCCGTAAACCCGCCCGCTCAACGCGCCAGCGCGTGCATCCAAGCGGCTCCGTGCAACCACACCTGATGGATGCCGTGCAGCGTCGCACACGCCGCCAGCGCCGCCGCCGTGTCGTCCACCGCCACGCCCCAGCCTGCGGGCAAGTCCTGAAGTTTGCTGATGCCAAACGGCTTCGTGATATCGAAAAGCCGGAACAACGCGAAACCCGCGAGAAACACCGCCCACGGCATCGCCCAGCCCGGCACCACGTCCCCAAACGACTGCCAGCCGAGAAAGCACAGCGGGATCGCCACAAACTCATCCAACACCACTTCGCCCGGATCGCGCTTGCCGAGGCGAAACTCCGCCTCGCCGCACAGCGCCACCGCGAAATACAAACCGATCGCGCTGAAAATCAGGTTCTCCCACGTCGTCAGTTGCCAAAAGAAAACCGTGAAATACAGCAGCCCCGCGACCGAACCCCACGTCCCGGGGGCATGCCGTGCGCGCCCGAACGGGCCGACGCGTGCGATGGCGATCACCATGCTCGACGGCAGGAAACGCGGCCAGATCGGTTGACGAAGGCGAATCATGTCTGTTCGTCAAAAACCACCGCCCGATACTTCACGATATAATCCACGCCCGACCGCACCGTGAAATATACGCCCAGAATAAACAGCCCCATTCCCGTGTAATGAATGTAGCCCGTGTAAGGTGAAAAATCCAACTTCAGCCAGCCCGCGATGTCGTTTTTCAACATCGGAACGAACAGCAGGAACCCCACCGCGATGAGTTGCGTGAGCGTCTTGGTTTTCCCGCCGCGCTCGGCCGCCACGATCACGCCCTTCGCCGCCGCCATCATGCGCATGCCCGAGACGAGGAACTCGCGGCACAGCACGATCAACACCCAGTAGATCGGCACCGTGCCCAGCGCGACAAACGCGATCATGATGCCGATCACGAAAATCTTGTCCGTCAACGCGTCCATGAACTTTCCGAAGGTGGAAACAAGCTTGCGCGTCCGCGCGATGTAGCCGTCGAGCCAGTCACCCACCGCCGCGATGATAAACAGCCAGAACGCCAGCGTCGCCGCGCCCGGCCAGCCCTGATACATCAGCCACACGATCAAAAACATCAGCGGGATGCGCGACAGGGTGATGATGTTGGGCAGATTCATGTAAGCGACGTAAGACGCCGACGAGACGTCGCGGTTGCGCCAAAAGCAACCCCGGAAACGTGACATTTGGTTCTCGCCCCGCCGCCGCCGCGGATAATGCTTTCGATGCTTATGCGTCACTGCATTTATCCCGGCACGTTCGACCCCATCACCTACGGCCACCTCGATGTCTTGGGCCGCGCGGCCAAGCTCTTCGACCGCGTCACCGTCGCCATCGCGCGCAATCCCGGCAAGAATCCGATCTTCGCTCCCGAGCAGCGCCTCGCCTTGGTCCAGGCCAACGTCGCCAAATACCCGCACGTCACCGCCACCCTCTTCGACGGCCTGCTTGTCGAGTTCGCCGTCGATCAAAAAGCCGATGCAATCATCCGCGGCCTGCGCGCGCTCTCCGATTTTGAGTTCGAGTTCAACATGGCGCTGATGAACCGCCACCTCGAGCCGCGCATCGAGACGCTTTTCGTGATGCCCAACGAGCAGTTCAGCTACACCAGCTCCTCGCTCGTCAAGCAGGTCGCCCGCTACGGCGGCGATGTCTCGAACTTCGTCCCTGCCGACGTCGCCGCCGCCCTCAAGACCGCGTTTGCGACTTAGCTTTTCGCACGCCTCGCCGCGCTATTCGCGGGCGGCCCCCGATCAGATTCGTTCACCCCTTTCATCATGGCGAAATCAGGCAACTCCAAGACATGGCTCATCCTCGTTATCCTCGCGGCGCTCGCGGGTGGCGGCGGTTATCATTACTGGTCAAAAAACTCCGCTCCGCTTCCTGAGTTCGTGACCGTCAAAATCACGCGCGGCGACATCGTGCAGTCCGTGACCGCCACCGGCGACCTCCAACCCGTCACCACCGTCGATGTGAGTTCGCAGATCTCCGGCCTCATTTACGAAGTCCATGTCGATTATAACTCCATCGTCAAAAAAGGCGACCTCCTCGCCCGCATCGATCCCGCCTCCTACGACTCGAAGTTGAATCAGGCCCAGGCACAGTTCGCCAATACCCAGGCCAACTACCAGCTCGTCAAACTCAACACCGAGCGCACCCGCAGCCTTCGCGCACAGAATCTGGTCTCACAACAAGAACTGGACCAAGCCGAAGCACTCCTCGCCCAAGCCGAAGCCCAGCAAAAAATCCAGCAGGCCTCGGTGGACAACGCCAAGGTGGATCTCCTACGTTGCGACATCTACTCGCCCATCGACTGCATCGTCCTTGATCGCCTGACCGACGTGGGCAAGACCGTCGCAGCCAGCCTCAACGCCCCCACGCTCTTCACCCTCGCGGCCGACCTCACCAAGATGCAGATCAACGCCGCCGTCTCCGAGGCGGACATCGGCGCCATCGCGCAAGGCCAGTCGGTCAACTTCACCGTGGACGCCTACCCAGGCCGCCAGTTTCGCGGCAAAGTTTCCCAAATCCGCAACTCTCCGATCACCCAGCAAAACGTCGTCACCTACGCCACCATCATCGACGTCTCGAACGATGACCTGAAGCTCAAACCCGGCATGACCGCCAACGTCTCTGTCATCGTCGCCCGCCGCGAAAACGCCCTCCGCCTCCCCAACAGCGCCCTCCGTGTCCGCATCCCCGACTCTCTCCTTCCCGCACCCGTGGCCCAGGGGAAAACCGCCGCCGCCACCCGCGAACAGGTCCAACAACTCATGATCGAGGCCGGCCTCAACCCCGGTTCGCGCCGCATCGCTCCCGAAGCCCGCGCCCGACTCATCCAACTTGCCAAAGATCGCGGCATCGAGCTGCCCGAACGCCTCACCCGCACCGATCAGGACACCGGCATCACCACCCGCACCGTTTACAAACTGGCAGGCACGCCCCAAGCCCCCGAAATCATCCCCGTCATGATCAAAGTCGGCGTCACCGACGGCATCGTCAGCGAAGTCATCGACGGCTTTTCCGAAGACGATGCCGTCATCACCAGCGCCTACCTGCCCGATACCGGCGCCACGGCGACGGCTTCTCCTGCAAATCCTTTCGGTGGCCAGCGCCGCTGATCGACCGGTCGCCTCATGCCCCCCGTCGTCCAGCTTCAGGACATCCACAAGATCTACGCCAGCGGCGAGGTGCAGGTCCACGCCGTGCGCGGTATCTCTCTCGACATCCATAAAGGCGAATTCATCGCCATCATGGGGGCCAGCGGCTCCGGCAAGTCCACCCTCATGAACACCCTCGGCTGCCTCGACCGGCCGACCAGCGGACGCTACCTGCTCGACGGCATCGACGTCTCCGATCTCGCCCGCAACGAACGCGCCGACATCCGCAACCAAAAGCTCGGTTTTGTCTTTCAAGGCTTCAATCTGCTCGCCCGCACCAGCGCCCTCGAAAATGTCGAGCTCCCCATGCTCTACGCCGCCCGCCGCGTATCCTCCGCCGAGATGCGCGGACGCGCCATGGATGCCCTCGACATCGTCGGTCTCGCCGCTCGCCACGACCACCTGCCCAACCAGCTCTCCGGCGGCCAGCAGCAACGCGTCGCCATCGCCCGCGCCCTCGTCAACCGCCCGCAAATCCTCCTTGCCGACGAACCCACCGGCAACCTCGACTCAAAAACCTCCATCGAGGTCATGGGTGTTTTCCAAAAGCTCAACGACGAGGGCATCACCATCGTCATGGTGACGCACGAGCTCGACATCGCCCACTACTGCAAACGCAACCTCATCGTCCGCGACGGCCTCGTCGTCCGCGACGAACTCGTGAAAGACCGCCTCATCTCCTGCGAAGAACTGGCAAAACTCCAGCATGCCGAAGCCGCCGCCAAGCTCACTCACTCCGCGTCATGAGACTCGTCGCCACCACCATCATCGCCCTGCGTGCGCTCCGGCGTAACAAGATGCGCTCCGTCCTCACCGCGCTCGGCATGATCATCGGCGTCGGCGCCGTCATCGCCATGGTGAGCATCGGCAACGGTGCCAAATCCCAGGTCGAAAACGCCATCGCCAACCTCGGCCAGAACGTCGTCTCCGTCTTCCCCGGCAGCGTAAGCACCAGCGGCGCGCGCGGCGGCTGGGGTTCCGCCAGCACCCTCACGCCCGACGATGCCATTGCCATCCAGCGCGAGATCTCCGGCGTCATCGCCGTCAGCCCAGAAACCCGGGACCGCGCCCAAGTCCTCGCCAACGGCCTCAACTGGAACACCACCATCTACGGCGAGTCTCCCGATTTCCCGGTCATCCGCTCCTGGAACGTCTCCGAAGGTGCCATGTTCACCGATGCCGACGTGCGCAGCGCCGCCAAGGTCGCCGTCATCGGCCAGACCATCGCCGACCAGATTTTTCCGGGCAGCGCGCCCGTCGGCCAGACCATCCGCATCCGCAATCTCCCCTTCAAAGTCATCGGCGTGCTCGCGTCGAAAGGCTTCAACTACTTCGGCACCGATCAGGACGACGCCGTCATCGTCCCCTACACGAGCGCGATGCGCCGCATCACCAAACGCACCACCCTCAGCACCATTCTCATCCAGGCCGCCGCCAAGGACCAGATGTTCCGTATCCAGCAGGAAACCACCGATCTCCTCCAACAGCGCCGCTCCGGCCGTGATCCCGATTTCACCGTGCGCAACCAGCTCGAACTCGCCGAGGCCGCCACTTCCACCACGCGCACGATGACGGCGCTGCTCGGGGCCATCGCCAGCGTATCCCTCATCGTAGGCGGCATCGGCATCATGAACATCATGCTCGTCTCCGTCACCGAGCGCACCCGCGAGATCGGCATCCGCCTCGCCATCGGCGCGCACGACCGCGACATCCGCCTTCAGTTTCTTCTCGAAGCCATGGTCCTCAGCCTGATGGGCGGCACCCTCGGCATCCTCCTCGGCATCGCCTCCTCGCAGATCGTCTCCGCCGTCAACGGCTGGCCCGTGCTCGTCTCCACCAGCGCCGTCATCGTCGCCTTCGTGTTCTCCGGCGCCGTCGGCATCATCTTCGGTTTTTATCCGGCCCACAAAGCCGCGCAACTCGACCCCATCGAAGCCCTCCGATTCGAATGACCTCCGCCCGCCGTCCCGCCCTGCGATTCGCCGTCATCCTCCTCTGCGCGGCCACATCAATCGCATCCCTTCGCGCCGCCGGCGATCCGCTGGCCGAGGCCATCACTTTGTTCAACGCCCACCGCGTGCCCGAGGCCCGCCCGCTCCTCGCCGCGCTCGTCGAACGCGAGCCGGACAACGCCCAGGCGCTCTGGTATCTCGGCAAAGCCGACCTTGTCATGCAACGCCGCGAAGAAGCCGCCGACCTCCTGCAACGCGCCGTGAAGCTCGCCCCCAAAGACCCTCGCATCCTTGCCGACTACGGCACCGCCTGCCTCATCAGTGCCTCCGAGCTTGGCGTCTCCTTCAAAAGCATCGGCTACGCGCGCCAGGGCCGCGACGCCCTGCTCCTCGCCGTGCAACTCGCCCCCGACGAGATCGCCTACCGCGAAGGCCTCGTGGCCTTTTATCGCAAGGCTCCCGGCATCGTCGGCGGCAGCATGGCCAAAGCCTACGCCCAGGCCGACGAGATCGCCAAACGCGACCCCGTGCGCGGCGCCGTCATCAAAGCCTCCATCCAAGCCGAGGAAAAAAAATACGACGAAGCCCGCACCACCTGCGAAGACGCCCTTCGCTCCCAGCCCGACAGCTACCTCGCTCTCTACACGCTGGGCCGCATCGCCTCCGAGTCCGGCCAAGACCTGGCGCGCGGCGAGCAGGCCCTCCGCCGTTGCCTGGAACTTACGCCCGCCATCCAAGAACCTGATTACGCCGGCGTTTATTACCGCCTCGGCCTGATCGCGGAGAAAAACGGCCATCCTGAAACCGCCCGCGCAGAATACCAGACCGCCCTTAAAATCGAGCCCACCTTCCAAGCCGCCACCGATGCCCTGGCTAAATTGGACAAGCAAGGTTAAGGCGGCGGGAATACAAAGCCCCTGAAAGCTTTATCCGCCAGGATTCCTTGGCGATCTTCGCACCTCTTTGCGCCTTCGCGTTAAAATCCAATTCCCGGAGACCGGCTGACCGTAAACAAAAAGCGGCCCGGGCGTTGAAGCCCGAGCCGCTTGGTAAGCGAACGATGACTGACTGTGTGACCAGGCGCTTAGAGCGCGGTGTCGCCGGTCTCGTCGGTGCGGATGCGGATCGCCTGCTCGACAGGAACCACGAACACTTTGCCGTCACCGATCTTGCCCGTCTTGGCTTTCGACACGATGGCTTTCACGGCCGAGGCGACCAACTCGTCTTTGACGACGAGCTGGATCTGCACTTTCGGCAGGAAGTCCACGGTGTATTCGGAACCGCGGTAGATCTCGGTGTGGCCCTTCTGGCGGCCGAAGCCCTTGGCCTCGGTCACGGTCATGCCTTCGATGCCGATCTCGGTGAGACCCTCTTTAACTTCTTCAAGTTTGAAGGGCTTGATGATTGCGATGATGAGTTTCATGGGAGTGCGTTAAAGGATATAACCTTCTTCGTTGTGATCGGTGATGTCCAAACCCTGCTGTTCGGCCTCGGGGGTCGGACGCAGACCGATGGTGAACTTCACGATGTAGGCGATGATCACCGTGCCAACAATCGACAGGGCGATAGTGATGCCAATGGCCTTGAGCTGCTCGATCCAGAGCGTGCCGTTGGCGACAAGCTTGTCCAAGCCGTTGGCCTTTGCGTAGCTGTTGCCGTCGGTAAGGTTCGGGTTCGCGATCGGGCTGGCGAGGATACCGGTCAAGAGAGCACCGAGGGTGCCGCCGACCGCGTGAACACCAAATGTATCGAGAGCGTCATCGTAGCCGAAGACTTTCTTGAGTTTCACGACGAAGATGAAGGGGACGACGGCGGCGGCGACACCGATGATCACGGCACCAGTGGCGGTGACGAAACCGGTGGCGGGCGTGATCACGACGAGACCAGCGACGGCGCCGGAGCAAAAGCCGAGAACGGAAGCGTGTTTCTTGAAGATAAACTCAAGAGCGCCCCAGACAAAAGAGCCGACTGCCGTGGCGATAGTGGTCGTCATGAAGGCGTTGGCGGCGATGGTGTCGGCGGCGACAGCGGAACCGGCGTTGAAACCATACCAGCCGACCCAGAGCATACCCGTGCCGATCATGCAGAGCACCATGCTGTGGGGAGCGAAGGACTCTTTACCGAAGCCAAGACGCTTACCAAGGATGATCGAGAGCACCAGAGCGGACCAACCGGAAGACATGTGAACCACAGTGCCGCCAGCGAAGTCGATGGCCTTGATCTTGGCGTCACCGTTCCAGACACCGTTCATGAAGCCGTCCACGCCCCACACCATGTGGGCGAGAGGGAAGTAAACTGCAAACATCCAGAGAGTCACAAACGCAAGGACCGCGGTGAACTTCATGCGCTCGGCAATGGCGCCGACGATGAGGGCCGGCGTGATGATCGCGAACATGAGCTGATACATCGAGAACACGTTCTGGGAAACCCAAGCCGAATAATCGGTGTTTGGCATGCTATCGACACCCTTAAGAAAGGCGAACTTCAGGCTACCGAGGAACGGCGTGCCAGAAGAGAATACCATGCTGTAGCCAACCGCCCACCAGATAATCGTCACCAAACCGGTGATACCCAAGCACTGAGCAAGAACGGAGAGAACGTTCTTACGACGGACCAAGCCACCATAGAAGAGTGCCAGACCAGGCAGGGTCATGAAGAGCACCAAGGCGGCGCTCGTCATCATCCATGCATTATGGCCAGGACCAGGGCCGGCTACTTTCGAAGCCACATCCGGCGTGCGCCCGGTGTTATTAACGTAAGCCTCGAGGTCGGCCACACGTTGTTCAAGAGTGGGATCTTTCGGCGCCGCAGGGGCGTCCTCCGCCTTGGCTGGCGCGAACGCGCAAGCGACTACCACGGCAAACAGCGTTGCCCGGGTGATTCGTAGTAAGTTTGTCATCATGGTCTGGGTTGGTTTGGTAAGACTAAACACCTCCCACATGAGCAGTGTTCATACCAACTTACAAAGCCGCCCTGATTTTCCAGTGAAAACGCCCTTTTTGTGCAAATCCTGCCATGAAAACCAGGCTTAGCGTTTGCCGATGAACGCCCACCGTTCCTAATGCCCAAGCCGATCCACATGACCCAGCCGCCTCCCATCGTCGAATTTACGGACGCCTCCAAGCGATTTGGCGCCGGCGCACCCGTGCTCTCCCACATCTCCTTGGCGGCTTCATCCGGCGATTTCGTCAGCCTCATCGGCCCCAGCGGCTGCGGCAAATCCACCCTCCTGCGCCTGATCGCCGGGTTAACTCCCCTGAGCGAAGGTCAACTTCACGTCG